>DATHRT010000054.1:0-5115 GCA_035464915.1 Candidatus Limnocylindria bacterium | reverse complement strand
TCCGGTCGGCGCCGACGGAGATCAGCGAGATCTCCACGCCGGTCAGCTCCTCGAGTCTCCGGACGTACTTCTGGGCGGCCTTCGGGAGGTCGCCCACCTCCCGGGCATTCGACAGGTCCTCCTTCCAACCCTCCATCTCCTCGTATTCGGGCACCGCCTTCTCGAACTCGGAGAGGGTAATGGGGACGTCCTCCCTCCGGACCCCGTCGATCCCGTAGGCGATGCACACCTTGACAAGGGGGAGTCCGGAAAGGACGTCGAGCTTGGTGAGTGCGATGCCGCTCAGGGCGTTCAGCCGATGGGCGTACCGGACGACAGGGGCGTCGAACCAGCCGCATCGCCTCGGACGCCCCGTGGTCGCCCCGTACTCGCACCCACGGTCCCGGATCTTCTGCCCCTCGTCGTCGAACAGCTCCGTGGGGAACGGGCCGCCCCCCACGCGGGTAATGTAGGCCTTGGCGACGCCGATCACACCGCTGATCTTCGTCGGAGCGACGCCCGACCCTGTGCACAGGCCGCCGGCCGTGGTGTTGGACGAGGTGACGAACGGGTACGTCCCGTGGTCGATATCCAGCATCGTCCCCTGGGCCCCCTCGAAAAGCACTTTCGCCCCCCGGTGGATCTCCTCGTTCAGGAACAGGGAGGTGTCGATCAGGTACGGACGGAGACGCTCCCCGTAGGCGAGGTACTCGTCCCGCGTGGTCTGGAAGTCGACCTCCTCCGCGCCGTAGTAATTTTTCAGGAGGAAGTTCTTCAATCCCAGGTTGGCGCGGAGCTTTTCCGCGAAGATTTCGGGGTGGACCAGGTCGCACGCCCGAATCCCGGTGCGGGCGATCTTGTCCTCATAGCAGGGGCCGATTCCCCGGGCCGTCGTGCCGATCTTCCGGCTTCCCAGCTTTTCCTCCTGCGCCCGGTCGAGGATGATGTGGTACGGGAGAATGATGTGGGCCAGTTCGCTGACCTTGAGCTGGGCGTCGTCCTTCAGGTAGTCGCGGGACTTGAGCTTGTCGATCTCCGAGAGAAGCACTTTCGGGTCTATGACCACTCCGTTCGTGATCACGCACTTTTTCCCCGGGTGCAGGATCCCGGACGGGATCAGATGAAAGATGTGCTTCTCCCCCCGTACCACGAGCGTGTGGCCGGCGTTGTTTCCCCCGGTGGAACGCGCGACCGTGTCGGCGAACTCGGAGTAGATGTCGACGACTTTCCCCTTGCCCTCGTCGCCCCACTGGGCGCCGAGAACGATGATGTTCTTCAATCGCTCGCCTCGCTTCCTAGAAGGTCAGATATTTTGCGGCGGTGATGTTCGGAAGCTTGCTCAGCTGCTCGAGGACCCTCTCCGGAATCGCGTTGTCCACGTTGATGAGCGAGACTGCCGTACCCCCCGGCTCCTTCCGCCCGAGATTGAATCCCGCGATGTTGATCCCCTTCTCGCCCAGGAACGTGCCAACGCGCCCGACCACGCCGGGGACGTCGAGGTTCGAAAGCATCAGCATCCCCCCGGTGAGCTCCGCGTCGATCGGGAACAGGTTGATTTTCACGATGCGGGGGGTGGTCCCGAAGACGGTTCCGGCAACGGAGGTCTCCCCTTCTCCGGTCACCGCGACCACCCGGACGAGGCTCGCATAATCCTCACTCTTCGCGGCGGTCGCCTCGGCCACCTTGATGCCTCGCTCCTCCGCCACCATCCGGGCGTTTACGAGGTTTACCTCCTCGGTCTGGTACTTGAGGAGCCCCTTCAGCACGGAGATCGTCAACGGAGCCGTGGTGAGCTTGCCGACCTCGCCCAGGTACTCCACCTTCAGCTCCTTGAGGGGGGAGGCCAGGAGCTGCCCGTGGAACGACCCGAGCTTCTCGCACAGGTCGAGGAACGGCTTGAGCGTGGGCAACAGCTCCGCGGACACCGACGGGAAGTTGACGGAATTGCGGATCGTCCCCTTCTTGAGGAAATCGCAGATCTGCTCCGCGATGAGGACCGCCACCTTCTCCTGCGCTTCCGTCGTCGCGGCGCCCAGGTGCGGCGTGAGGATGATGTTGGGGTGCTTGAGGAGCGGGGTGTCCGCCGGGGGGGGCTCTACCGGAAAGACGTCGAGCGCCGCGCCTTTCACATGCGCCGACTCCAGTGCCGTCAGGAGGTCCGGCTCGTTTACCAGGGCCCCGCGGGCGCAGTTGATGAGGCAGACCCCCTTCTTCATCTTCGCGAGCGAGGCCGCGTTCACCATGTTCTTGGTCTCAGGCGTGAGCGGAGTGTGAAACGTGATGAAGTCGGACCGCTGGTACAGCTCGTCCAGCGAAACGAGCTCGACACCCAGCTTGGCCGCGTCCTCCTTGCTCACGTACGGGTCGGACCCGATCACCACCATCTTGAGCCCCAGCCCGCGCTCGGCGACCACCTTGCCGATATTGCCCAAACCCACCACCCCCAGGACCTTGTCGGTGAGCTCCGTCCCCATGAACTTGCTTTTCTCCCACTTTCCTTCCTTCATCGAGGAGCTGGCCTGAGGAAGCTGGCGCGCCAGGCTCATCATCAGCGCAATGGCGTGTTCTCCCGTGGTGATGGTATTCCCCCCGGGAGTGTTCATCACGACCACGCCTTTTTTGGTGGCCGCCACCTTGTCGATGTTGTCGGTCCCGCTGCCCGCCCGGCCGATCACCTTGAGCCGGGACACTTTCTCGAAGACCAGGGCGGTCGCCTTCGTCGCCCCGCGGACGACCACGCCGTCGTAGCTGTCGATGACCGCGGCCAGTTCCTCCGGCGTCATCTTCCCTTTGACGTCGACCTCGATTCCTTCCCTGGCGAATACGTCAAGTCCCACCTTTTGCAAGTTGTCGAGGGCAAGAATTTTCACTCTTCTGTTCTCCTTTACCCAGTGGTTGCGATTCGAGTGCCGGGGGGCAAAGCAAACAATCTTTATCAGAGGCGGGGGGAAAAGTCAATTGCTGGAAAGCCGGGGAAATTCTCGACAAAAAAATGGGGCGGGGGAATTGTGTCCCCCCGCCCCGAGGAGTCCCTTCCCTTTTGGGGGGGGCTACCTTTACACGGAAGATAAGACGCTACCACACCCCCGGAAGTTTCGACAACAGGTTTTTTCCAACGTTATTTCTTGCCTGCCGCCACCTTCCCTGCCGCGATCTTTCTCACGCTCGATGCGGTGCCGCCCGAGTACATCGACAATACCCTGTCGCCGACCATGATCCCTTTGAGCTTCACCTTCTCGCCCGCCTTCAGGCTCACCGACCCCTTCCTCCCCTGCACGGTCAGGGTACCTGCATCCTCGTCGATCGCCTTGACGACCCCGGTGATCTGGCGCCTCTTCTCCCCCTTCCCGGCCACCGCCTTCTTTGCGGGCTCCGCCTGCTTTACCGCCCCGGCCGATTTTCCGGGAGCCGCCGCCTGCGCATGCTCGACGGATTTCGCGGGACCTGCCATCCTTGCGGCCGATGCCACCGTTAGGAGCGACACAGCGAACGCCATTGCAACGCCCACGGAGAACAGTTTCTTCATCTTCCTGACCCTCCTCTCTGGAGTTGTTGGCAAACCACTCCGGGGAGGGTTCAAGGATGATGCCAGGCCCGGGATCGGAAAATACCGCCCGAAATCTAATTCTCCGACCGATTCCGGGACGGACCGGCGAAATATCGGACCGGATCCTGGACTGCCCTTCCGTTCCTTTTCCTGCCTCCTCTTTCGGCCGGGTCACCCCTGCCGGGCGGGAACCCGTGCCGGGGAGAACACGGGAGCCGCCCCGGCGGCCGCAAGCGTTCCTTTCGCCTCGCCCGCAATGCGCGCCACCCGGGCCCGGTAGATCGCGACCACAGTCGGGGAATACCGGATCGACTCCTTGTCGGAGGCCGAACCCTCCGCTACGGTGACCGAGCCGTCCGGCGCCAGGGTTGCCGTCATCGTCCGGGACACTTTTCCGTTCTCGCGAAGCTCCGAGGTTACGGAGCCGGAGCCGTCGTCGCGGATCCGGAGCGTGGAAACGAGGGAACCCGCGCTATATTTCCCGATGGTCGCGACGGTCGCCCCGCCCTCCCGGGCGATCGTCATCTCGGCCCGTTCGTCCCCCTTCTCGTATACCCGGGCCTGCGGTCCGGCGGCGATGGGGTTCTCCCCGCTCCAGAACTCGACCAGGTTGAACACGGCGAAGTCCAGGAACCCGGTCAACCCGTACGGTATGACGAAAAGCCACGTCACCGCGCTCCGAAGGTACTTGTCCTTCACCGATCTGTTGATGTCGTACAGATTGCGGGTCAGCTGGAACTTCCCGAAGCAGCCCGCCGAAAATACGACTCCCACGCATACCACGAGAACGAGCGCCATTACTTTCCCGACACGGCTTTTCGCCATATCCTCCTCCTTGTCATCAGAATCGGCCATGGCCCATTGTAAATCCCCGAGCGGTCTCCTTCAATGCGTCATGGGGATCGGGAGGGGGGGCCGCCGACAGCAACAACCCCGGTCTGTTCTCCCCGCAGGAAAAAGCGCGTTATAGTACAATTTCCCGGATGGAGATCTTGACCGGGAAAAGAATCAAAATCATCAAGTTCGCCGTCTTCCTTGCGTTCGCCGGCACAGTGGGATATCTCCTCTTCTTCAGTCCGCTGGGGGACCAGTTTCTCACCACGGAGGGCAGAAGGGAGATGGTGGGGAGGATCGACCGCCTCGTCCGTTCCGCGGGCCCCTTCGGGCCGGCACTCTTCGTCCTTCTCTACACGTTCGGGGTCCTCGGACTGCCGGCTACCCCCTTCAACGCGGCGGGGGCATTCATCTTCGGCAAGCTCACGGGCACCTTCTGCAACGTTCTGGGCGCCACCCTGGGCGCCACCCTTTCCTTCGTTCTCGGCCGGTATTTCCTGAGGGATTTCGCGAAAGGACTGCTCTTCGGAAAGCTCGGCGAACTCGACCGAAAGGCGGAGAAACATGGCTTCTCCCTCGTCTTCTACCTGCGCATCGTCTGGTTCCCCTTCATCTTTCTCAACTACGGCGCGGGGGCGACGCGGATCCGGTTCGGCGACTATTTCTGGGGGACGTTCCTCGGGACCATGCCCGCCATCGTGATCGCCTCCTACTTCTTCGGGAGCCTGAAGGAGATCATCGCCTCCTACGAGGGG
>DATHRT010000053.1:0-17343 GCA_035464915.1 Candidatus Limnocylindria bacterium | reverse complement strand
GGCACGGGGTGCGGCCGCACAGGCGCGCGGGGTCCTTCGCGCTCGTCCCCTCGACCAGGACCTCCATCCCTGTACCTATGCAGGCGGCGAGACGGTTCTGCGTGTGGCGGCCCGGTAAAGCCTGGAGGCGCGATAGCCGCTCGCTTGCCTCCTCCGGGGCTACAGTGCCCGCCATCCCGGCTGCCCGGGTCCCCGGACGGGGGGAAAACCGGAAGGAGAAGGAAGAATCGAATCGGACTTCCTCCATGACCGACAGCGTCTCCCGGAAATCGGCCTCCGTCTCTCCCGGAAAACCCACGATGAAATCCGAGGAGAATGCGATCCCGGGCCTCTCTTTCCGGAGATCGTCGATCTTTCCGAGGTATTCCTTCCGTGTGTATCCGCGTCCCATGGAGAATAAGATGCGCTCGGACCCTGCCTGGATCGGCAGGTGGATGTGGGGGCACAGGGATTCGATTTCGGAAAAGAGCCCGATCGTCTCCCTGTCCAGGTCCCTCGGATGCGAAGTGATGAACCGGATCCGCGAGATCCCGCGGATTTTCGCCACCCTGCGGAGCAGTTCCGGAAAGGGTATTCCCCCCTCCTTTTTCCCGAAGGAGTTCACGTTCTGCCCCAGAAGGACCACCTCGCAGACGCCCCGTTCCGCCAGTTCGCGTACCTCGTCCAGGATCTCCGCGGAAGGACGGCTGATCTCGCGGCCCCGTACGTACGGGACGATACAATAGGCGCAATAGTTGTCGCATCCCTGCATGATGGTCACCATGGCGCTTGCCGACCCGTTCGCCAGATACGGGATCACGTCCCAGTGGCTCGTGTCTTCGGACAGATCGGTGGATACCGGAGCGCCCTGTCCCTGCGCGAGGCGAACGAGATCGGGCAGGCGGGCGATGCTGTGCGTGCCGAACACGATGTCGACGTGAGGGGCTCTTTTCCTCAAGGAAGCCCCCTCCTGCTGAGCGAGGCATCCACCCACCGCGACGAGGCGCCCTTCCCTGTCGCGCTTCCACCGCCGAAGCGTTCCGAGGGCGCTGTAGATCTTCTGGTCCGCCTTTTCCCGTATGCTGCAGGTGTTCAGAAGAACGAGGTCGGCATCGGAGAGGGAATCGGCGGGCCGGTAATCGGCCGTTCCGAGGAGCGCCATCATCCGCGCCGAGTCCACCTCGTTCATCTGGCAACCGAATGTCTCGATGTACACGCGCCGGACCATGGGTTCACATTATAGCATCGCCCCGGGGCTATTCAATGTGTGCCCCGGGGTGAAGGTTCGGCGAAAAGGGTCAGGCGGGAGCCGACATGCGCTCCCCCCGGATGAGGAAGCGGGAAGGGTCGATCTCTTCCCGAAGAAGGCGAAGCTCTTCTTCGGTTGGGGGGGATATCTCCCTGATTTCTTTGGATATAAGGGGGCGGAACGCCATATCCCCCACCACCTCCCCGGGGTCGAGGCCGCGCAGTACGGCCAGGAGGATCATTCGCTTCGTCTCGTCGTCGAACCCGAAGAGCCCCTTGGAGGTGACGACGCGGTACGGACCGGTGCCGGCAGGGAGGCCCGCTTTCTCCCTTGCCCCCGGGCCGGTCAGGTATCCGGGCGATGTGAGGAAATCGACCTTGGGGACGAATCGTCTTCCCTCGTGCCGGATCACGATAATCGTTTTCCAGCAATGGGATGCCACCTGGTTCCCGCCGCCGCTGCCCGCGAAACGGCGCTTGGGCATGCGGTACGTCCCTCCCAGGAAAGTGGAATTGATGTTGCCGTACGGGTCGACCTGAAGGGCCCCGAGCATCCCGTAATCCATATACCCGGCGGCGGAGTAGGCGAAGGCCCAGTTCATGTTGAGCCACTGGAGGGAGCGGTAGGTGTTCTGCGGTCCGCCCATCGTTCCCCGGACGAACGGAAGGACGGATTGCGGCCCGATCGCCCCGAACTCGAACAGCTGGATGACGTTGGGCACGTAAAGCTTCTGACCCAGAATGGCCACGACCTGCGGGATCCCCCATCCGACGAAGAAGGTCTTGCCGTCCTCGAGCAGACGCGCTCCCTGCGCGATCATGAACTCCGTGTCCGTGAACTCCACCATGCGCGACATCGCTCTTCTCCTTCCGCGGCCGCCTTGCCGTGACCGGACATGTTCCCTCGCAAAGGGAATATCGCCTACCGGTATCCCTCGATGATGTTCGCCTTTCCGCGAAGCTCCCTCATCTTCGCGGCCCCGACGCGCCGGTCGAGAAATTCTTCGTGGTCGGCAACGCTGTAGACGGTTTCGTGGAGGTACTTCTGCATCTGCTCTTCGTTCTGGATTCCGTTGAGGATGTCGATGTGCGGGAGGTCGATTTCGTATCGCGCCGGCATCGCCCCGGGGTAGGCGCCGAAGGGTGCGTGGACCACCGCGTCGACGAGAAAATACGGAATGGTGGTTCGCATCGGGTCCTTTCGGAATTCCTCCGGCTCGACGATTTCCTCCGCCGAGACGATCACCCGGTGGGAGGCCATCGCCGCCTCCAGGGCGAACAGGTTCGTCCCGAAAATTCGTGCGTCGCCGTAGATATCCGCCTGGTGGACGTGGAGGAAGGCGACGTCGGGGTTGAGAGCGGGGACGACGGCCAGGGGAAGTCCCGTGTAGGGGTCCTCGATCACCTTCGCCGCGGAGACGGCCATGTTGTCCGAGCCGAGGAGGTCCCGGGTCGGGAGGAAGGGGACGCCCCGGGCGCCGGCGAGCATCCGGAGCGCGAGGCCTCCGTTGGTCCAATCGTACACCCTGACCTTGCCTTCGCAGACCGCCTGTCCGATGTAGCTGCCGTATCCCAGGAAGCCGACGTCGATGCGCGTGACGCATCCCGCACCCGTCAGCAACGCGGATTCGTGGAGGGTGAATTCGGCCGCGATCCAGAGGTCCTTCCGGCGCTGGCGGATGACCTCCCGGATGAGCGATTGCGGTCCCCTTGTCAGGCTGGAGAAATCGTAGACGAGATAATCGCCGTCGGATACGAGTGCGGAAACGGCATCCTTTGCCGAACAGAGCTTCGGTTCCGGCTTCCGGCTCCTCTTGTCCCTTACGAACTTCCGAAAATCGTCGGGATGCTCGAACCGGTACTCGATCTCCCCATCTTTCCGGATCTTCATCTTCCTTTTCCCCTTCTCCCCTTCCCTTTTCCCTCCCCTTCCGAAAGGGGAAAGCCGAACCTGTGGTCCACCACCCGTTCGGCTACAGAGTACGGATCCCGGTGTTTTTCGGCGATCTCCCCGAGAAGAAGGTCGAGCACCCCGTTCCGGGAAAGGTCCTCCACGGCTTTCTCGATGAGCTTTTTCTTGAGTATCTCCAGGAGTTCCACCCGCGCCCTTTCCCTGCGGTACCGCGCAAGGTTCTCCTCGCGGGAAACGAACTTCCAGTGCCGCACGATTTCGGAGAAAAGATCGGGGACTCCGGCTCCCGTCTGGGCGACGGCGGCCAGGACGGGGGGGATCCAATCTCCCTCCCGGTAGGTGTTCATCGACACCATCGTCTCGAGTTCCTGCCTCGTCCTGTCGGCGCCTTCCCGATCGGACTTGTTGACCACGAAGATGTCGGCGATCTCGAGGATCCCCGCCTTGAGTGCCTGGATGTCGTCCCCCATGCCCGGCACCACGAGGACGATGTTCGTGTGGGCCACCTTGACGATCTCCACTTCGTCCTGCCCCACGCCGACGGTCTCGATGATGACGATGTCCTTGCCCATGGCGTCCATGACGTTGACGATGTCGATCGTGGACTTGGAGAGGCCGCCCAGATGTCCGCGGGTTGCCAGGCTCTTGATGAACACGCCGTCGTCGAGCGCGTGCTTCTGCATGCGGATGCGGTCGCCGAGGATCGCTCCGCCGGAGAACGGGCTGGTAGGGTCGATGGCGACGATTCCGACGGTTTTCCCTTCCCGCCGGATCTCCCCGGTGAGGGAGTCCACGAGGGTGGATTTCCCGGCTCCCGGCGCTCCCGTGATCCCCAGGATGCATGCCTTGCCTGTGTGGCGGTACAAGGTCTTGAGCGTCCTGTGGGCGGAGGGGATCTCGTCGTCCAGATCCCGCATCAGGCGGGCGGCGGCCTGGATGTCGCCGGAGAGGACGTCTTTCGCCGAGACGGCCACAGGGGTCAGTGACCCCGGATCAGGCGGCGGGCGATGATCATGCGTTGCACCTCCGAGGTTCCTTCTCCGATCTCGCAGAGCTTGGCATCCCGCATATACCTCTCCACGGGGTATTCGCGGATGTATCCGTACCCCCCGAAAATCTGGACCGCCTTGATCGTGGAGCGCATGGCGGCCTCGGAGGCGAAGAGCTTCGCGATCGCCGCCTCCTGCACGAAGGGCTTCCCGGCGTCTTTCCGGCAAGCGGCACGGAACGTGAGCAGCGAGGCGGCGTCGAGTTCCGTTCCCGCGTCCGCGATCATCCACTGGATGGCCTGGAAAGACGATATAGACTGTCCGAACTGATGCCTTTCCTTCGCGTAGGCGATTGCCTCCTCCATGGCGCCCCGCCCGATTCCGACCGCCAGGGCGGCGATGGAGATGCGTCCCCCCGCGAGGTTTCGCATCGTGTCGCGAAAACCCGAGTTGACCTCCCCGATCACGTTGCCGGGCTTCACCTCGAGATCTTCCAGCACAAGTTCCGCCGTGTCGGATGAGCGCATCCCGAGCTTGTGGAGAGGTTTCCCCGGGGAAAGGCCGGGCGTCCCGGCCTCAACCAGGAAAGCGGTTACGCCGTCACGTCCCTTCTCCCTGTCGGTCACGGCAAGGATGAGGTACACGCCCGCGACGCTCCCCTGTGTGATGAACATCTTGTTCCCGTTGATGACCCAGCGATCCCCCTTCCAATCCGCCCGGGTCTTCATGTTGAGCGAGTCCGAACCCGACCCCGGCTCGGTCAGGGCCCACGCCCCCAGACGCCGACCGGAGACGAGCTCCGGAAGATATTTCCGGCGGATCGCCTCGGAGCCGAACGCCAGGATATGCGCGGTGCACAGCGAGTTGTGGGAAGCGACGGTCAGGCCAAGCGACCCGTCGCCTTTCCCGATTTCCTCCACCGCGATCGAGTAGCTGATCGTGTCCATCCCGGACCCGCCGTACTCCTCGGGGACCATCACGCCCATGATCCCGAGCTCACCCAGTTTCGCCACGGTGTCCGCGGGGAACATGCCCGATTCGTCCCAATGCCGGGCGTGCGGGCGCACTTCCCTGTCTACGAAGGTCCGCACCATGTCCCGCAGGGCGACGTGCTCGGGGGAAAGCTCGAAATTCATCTCGGGTACCGCCCCTATGACGGGACGAAATACATATCCGTCGGTTTGAGCTGGGAATTTCGCCGGAATTTCGCTTTGACCTTCATGCCGATCCGGATCTCTTCCGGTCCTTCCACGCCGATCAGGCGGGCAAGGAGCAGCGTGTCCACCCCGTCGAACTCGACGAGGATCAGGTGGAAGGGGGTCTCCTTCAGGAATTCCTCGCTTCCGAAGTAGCACGTGGTGAAGGTGTGGACGCGACCCTCCAGGGGAAGCTCGGTCCAGTCGGTCTCCTCCCCGCATCTGGCGCAATGAAGTCTCGGGGTTGCGTAGGTGTACCGGCAGGGGCCGCAGCGGGTCCCGAGCAGCTTCCCGTTGGCGATCCCGGCGAAAAACGGAGAATCCTGCCCGTAGGAGTGGAGGTACTCGACGGAATAGGGGTGGCGGATTACGATCGGGGACATCCCCTTCAGCGTGGACAGATCCTTCGGAAACGGGACGTTGTATACCGTAGCCCCCGTCATCACCTCTTCGATCTTGGCCTTCCTGCCGTGCAGCGGGGGTTTCGCCGAACCGAATCTCTTCTTCGCCATGGTCTACCACCCCTTTTCCAGGATCGACACGGTGACATACGTGCCTGTGCCGGCGTGACTGTGGATGAGACCGCGGTTCGCTTTTTTCAACTGAAGCTCCCCCGATCCGAAATGCTTCCTGATGCTCCCCTGGATCTGCCAGAAGGCGAACACGGCCTGCATCAGGCCGGTCGCGCCGACGGGATGTCCGCAGGCGATCAGCCCCCCCGAGGGGTTGACCGGAATCGTCCCCTTTTTCTTCAGTTTCAGGCCGTAGTCGATCTGGGGCAGAAAGGGGTGCCCCTGCTCGACGAATTTCCCGCCCTCCCCGTACCTGCAGAGGGCCAGATCCTCGTAGGTCTGGATCTCCGACGACGTGTAGGCGTCGTGGAGCTCGATGAAGTCGATCTCTTTTATGGGGTCCTTTATCCCGGCCATCTTGTATGCCTGGATCCCGGCGCTCCGTCCCGCACGGAAGGAATGTACGCCGGGGTATTTCATGTTCCGGTAGTCGCTCTCCTTCTCGTTCGGGGCAAGAATCACCTTCCCGTGGGGGCGGTCGGCCATCCGCATCATGTCGGTGCCGGTTCCCACTCCGGTTATCCTGACAGGCTTGTCGGTGAGCCGGAAGGCTGTCTCCTCGTCCGCGAGTATGCAGACGGCGGCCCCGTCCGACATGACGCAGATGTCGAGGAGGGTCAGTGGGTAGGCAACCATCTCGGAATTGCGAACATCCCGGACCGTCAGCCGTTTCTGTTTCTGGGCGTAGGGGTTGAAGCAGGCGTTCCTGTGGTTCTTGACCGATACCATCGCCATCTGCTCGACGGTGGTGCCGAACTCGTGGATGTGGCGGTTCACCATCATCGCATAGTAGCCGGAGTAGAATCCCCCGACGGGGTAGTCGAAGTTCGTGTCCGAAGCGAGGGCGATGAACTCGTTCCCCTTCCACGTCTGGACACGGGACATCGTCTCGAAGCCGAAGGCCACGCAGCAGTTCATCCGCCCGGACGCAACGGATTCCCAGGCGGACTGGAAGCACAGTCCCCCCGTGGCGCCGCCGCCCTCGATCCTCTTGTTCGGCTTCGGACAGAGGCCGAGATAGTCCGTCGCCATGATCCCGGCCATCAGCTGACGCGTGAAGTGGTCCGAGAAGTACGATCCCACCGAGCCGTCGATCCTGTCCGGCTTGAGCCGGGGGATATCCCCGAGGGCGTAGTCGAATGCCTCTTTCACCATCTTCTGGAACGTCGCGTCCGGCCGCGCCTTGGCAAATTTGCTGACCCCTCCCGACACCATGTATACCGGTCTCACTTCTTCCCTCCTGGGCTGGTGTAAAATCCGTTCCGGAAGCCCGCCGGCTAAGCCCTGGGCCGAACCCGCCGGTGGACGTATTCGACGATTTCCGCGAGCGGTGTCCCGGGGGTGAATATCCTGTCCACTCCCTTTTTCCGGAGGCCCGGAATGTCGCCGTCCGGGATGATGCCACCGCCGAACACCACGATCCTCCCCATCTTTTTCTTCTTGAGCAGTTCCACGACCTTCGGGAAGAGGTAATTGTGGGCCCCGGAAAGGATCGACAGACCGATCGCGTCGACGTCCTCCTGCACGGCGGCGTTCACGATCATCTCCGGGGTCTGGTGAAGCCCGGTGTAGATGACCTCTACCCCCGCGTCCCGCAGCGCGCGGGCGATGATCTTCGCTCCCCGGTCATGGCCGTCGAGCCCCGGCTTTCCGACCATGACACGTACCTTCCGACCCCCTTTCGCCTTCCCCCTCCCCGACCGTTTTGTCGCCGTCGCACTCGCCATCTTCGCCCCCCGTTATGTTTTAATACATCGCCGGATCGGTATAGGTACCCATCGTTTCCCGGAACGCGTCGCAGATCTCCCCCAGCGTGACGTATTCCCTCACCGCGTCAAGGATGACGGGCATCAGATTGACGCGGGAGAGGGAAGCGTCCTTCAATGCGTCGATCCGGGAAGCCACCCGCCTCGCATTTCGTTTCCTGCGTACTTCCCGTGTACGGGCGATCTGCGTTTGCTCGACCTCCTTGTCGATCGTAAGAATCGGAATGGGAATCTCCTCGTCGCTCGGGTGGCAGTTGACCCCCACGATCTTTTTCTCCCCCTTCTCCAGGAGACGCTGGTAATGGTACGAGGCGTCGATGATCTCCCGCTGCGGGTATCCCCGCTTGATGGCTTCGACCATCCCTCCCAACTCGTCGATCTTCCGAATGTACCGCATCGCCTTTGTTTCCATCTCGTTCGTCATCTTCTCGATGAGGAACGATCCGCCGAGCGGATCGACGGAGTTTGCGACGCCGGACTCCTCGGCGAGGACCTGCTGGGTCCGCAGGGCGATCGTCACGGCATGCTCGGTGGGAAGGGCGAGACTTTCATCCATGGAATTCGTGTGGAGGGACTGCGTACCCCCCAGCACCGCCATCAATCCCTGGAGGGCCACCCGTGCCACGTTGTTGATCGGCTGCTGGGCGGTAAGCGTCACGCCGGCGGTCTGGGTGTGAAAGCGCAGCTTCCAGGAGTTCTCGTCTTTCGCCTGGAACCGTTCCCTCATGATTTTTGCCCACATGCGGCGCGCGGCACGGTACTTCGCGATTTCCTCGAAGAAATCCATATGGGCGTTGAAGAAGAAGGAAAGGCGGGGAGCGAACTTGTCGACCGGGATGCCCGCCTCGATCCCCGCCCGGACGTAGGCGATGCCGTCGGCGATGGTGAACGCGAGCTCCTGGACCGCCGTCGATCCCGCCTCCCGGATGTGGTACCCGCTGATGCTGATGGTGTTCCACTTCGGCACCTTGTCCGAGCAGTATGCCAGGATGTCGGTGATGATCCGCATGGAAGGTTCGGGGGGGAAGATCCAGGAGTGCTGCGCGATGTACTCCTTCAGGATGTCGTTCTGGATCGTTCCTCCTATCTTCCGGGAAGATACGCCCTGCTGCTCCGCCACCGCGATGTACATCGCCAGGAGGATCGCGGAAGGGGCGTTGATGGTCATGGAGGTGGTGATGCTGTCCAGCGGGATTCCTTGAAAAAGGATCTCCATGTCCCGGAGAGAGTCGACTGCCACCCCGCACATTCCGACTTCCCCGCGGGCCCTCGGGTTATCCGAGTCGTACCCCATGAGCGTGGGGAAGTGGAACGCCACCGAAAGACCGGTCTGCCCCTGGCTCAGCAGGTAATGGTACCGCGCGTTCGTGTTCTCCGCCGAACCGAATCCCGAGAACTGGCGCATGGTCCAGAGGCGACTCCGGTACATCGACGGGTGGATCCCGCGGGTGTAAGGGTATACGCCGGGGAATCCGACCTCCTTCAGAAAGTCGTGCCCTTCGAGGTCCGCCGGTGTGTAAAGGGCCGCCACCTCCTCGTCGGAGACCGTGGAAAACCGCTTTCGCCTTTCGGGCGACATCGCTTTCATCTTCATCTTCTTCATCTTCCTGGCGAACACGCTCTTGCCCCCTTTTCCCTTATCGTTCGACGCCCACGCGGGCGTCGATCCCTTTGCCGTAATAATGCTTGATCTCCCTCATTTCCGTCACCAGGTCGGCGATTGCGACGATCTCTTCCGGGGCGCCGCGCCCCGTCAGCACGATCTCCATTCCGTCCGGTTTCCTGTGCAACAGGTCAAGGATCTCCAAGAGGGGGAGCAGACCGAAGTCGACGGCGCAGTTGATCTCGTCGAGAACGACGATATCCGCCTTCCTGCCGAGTACCACCGCTTTCGCCAGCTCCCATCCTTCCCGGGCGAGGCGCACGTCCTCGGGGTCGGGGTTTTTCCGTTCAACGAAGGTGTCCCGCCCGGCCTGGTGGATCTCGACGAAGGGGGACAGCATTTTCACGCCGTTCAGTTCCCCGTAGTCGATCCACCCTTTCATGAACTGGATGATCACGGTCCGAAGTCCGTGTCCCGCCGCCCGGACGGCCAGGCCCAGGGATGCCGTGGTTTTTCCCTTGCCGTCTCCCGTGTACACCTGGATGTATCCCTTCCCTATGGTTCCCGGTTTCATCGGTATCCCTGCCGCACAAGGTCGCGGGCGATGATGACCCGCTGGATCTCGGAGGTTCCCTCGTAGATCGAGGTGACCTTGATGTCGCGCAGATGCCTCTCCACCGGGTATTCGCGCATGTACCCATACCCGCCGAAGACCTGTACCGCCCGGTGGCAGGACCGGTACGCCGCCTCGGAGGCAAAGACTTTCGCGATCGACGCCTCGCGAGTGAACGAGCCACCCGTCTCCTTGCGATAGGCGGCGCGGAGCGTGAGAAGTCCGGCGGCATCCAGTTCCGTCGCGGAATCGGCGAGCATCCACTGGATCGCCTGGAATTCGGAAAGGGGCTGCCCGAACTGCTTTCTTTCCTTCGCGTAGGAGATCGCCGACTCGACCGCCGCCCGGGCGATTCCGATCGCCTGCGACGCGATCCCGACCCGGCCCCCGTCCAGCGCGGCCATGACGATCCGGAATCCTTCGCCCTCCTCTCCCAACCGGTTCCGTTTCGGTACCCGGCAGTCCTCGAAGGTGAGGGAGACGGTGTCGGATCCTTTCAATCCCAGTTTCCGCTCCGGTCTTCCGCTGGAATACCCGCGCATCTCACGCTCGACGAGAAAGGCGCTGATTTTTTTCTTGGGCTCCTTCTGCGTAACGGCCGTGACGATGGCGACCCCCGCGTGGGAACCGTTGGTGATGAAGGTTTTGCTGCCGTTCAGCACGTACGCGTCCCCGTCCAGAACGGCCACGGTGGAGATTCCGAAGGCATCGGACCCGGCCGAAGGTTCGGTGAGCGCAAACGCTCCCGAACCGGCACCGGAGGCCAGATCCGTAAGGAAGCGACGGTGCTGATCCTCGCTGCCGAAGCGATAGATCGTCTCCCCCACCATGTTGGTGACCGCCATACCCACCCCGGTGGATGCGCACCCCCGTGCCACTTCCTCGAGGGCGATCGCATAGGCGACCGCGCCCGTCTCCGAGCCCCCGTAGGACGCCGGGACGAGCATCCCGAGAAGACCGAGTTCGGCCAGACGGCTCAGGTTCTCTTCCGGGTAGCGGCTATGCTCATCGATCTCCGCGGCCTTCGGAGCGAATTCCTTCCGGGCCAGGGACCGGACCATCTCCCGTATCTGCGCCTGTTCGCCGCTGAGTTCGAACCGCACGCCGTCAGTCCCTGAGCAATGCCGAGGCGATCACCATTCGCTGGATTTCCGATGTCCCCTCGTAGATCTCCGTGATTTTCGCGTCCCGGAAATGCCGCTCCGCCGGGTATTCCCTGATGTACCCGTATCCGCCGTGAATCTGTATCCCCTTCACGCTCGCCCGCATCGCCGCTTCGGAAGCATACAACTTCGCCATGGAGGATTCCTTCGTGTACCGCAGTTTCCGGTCTTTCCGCCAGGCAGCGCGGTAGGTAAGCAGTCTCGCGGCGTCGATTTCCGTGGCCATGTCGGCAAGCATCCATTGGATCGCCTGGAAGTTCGCGATGGGCTGGCCGAACTGCTTGCGCTCCTTCGCGTACGCGAGGGCATCCTCGAGAGATGCCCGGGCGATTCCGATCGCCTGGGCGGCGATCCCGATCCTGCCCCCGTCGAGGGTATGCATGGCGATCTTGAACCCCTCCCCCTCGTTTCCCAGTCGATTCTCCGCCGGGATCTTTACGTCCTCCAGGATGATGGATGCCGTGGCCGACGCGCATATTCCAAGTTTTTTCTCTTCTTTTCCAACGGTTACACCTTCCATCTTCATGTCAAGGATGAAGGTCGTGATCCCCTTGTGCTTCTTCTCCCTGTCGGTCATTGCGAACAGGACGCAGGTGTCTGCCTGGGGAGCGTTCGTGATGAAGTTCTTGGTTCCGTTGAGCACGTAATGGTTTCCGTCCCGAACGGCCGTCGTCTTCTGGGATCCCGCATCGGATCCCGCCCCCGGCTCCGTGAGCCCGAAGCACCCCAGTTGTTTTCCGGAGGCGAGGGGGACGAGATAGTTTCTTTTCTGCTCTTCGCTGCCGAACGAAAGGATCGGATCGCACGCAAGGGAATTGTTCACCGACAGGATGACGGCCGTGGATGCGCAGGCCCGGGAAATCTCCTCCATCGCGATCGCGTAGCAGATGTTGTCCATTCCCGCTCCCCCATACTCCTCGGGGACGGCCACGCCCATGAGTCCCAGTCCGGCCATCTGACGGACGAGTTCCTCCGGGAAGCGCGAGGTTTCGTCCAGCTCCGCGGCCTTCGGGAGCACTTCCTTCTGCGCAAAGCTATGCGCCATCTCCTGGATCATTCTCTGCTCTTCGGTAAGGTCGAAAACCATCTTCTCCTCTCCCCCCGGGAGTGCGGTGACCGTCATGGTGCCTATCTTCCCTGAAATGAAGGCTTCTTTTTTTCCAGGAAGGCGGTCATCCCCTCCACCCGGTCCTCCGTGGAAAACGCCACAGCAAAGGCGTTCGCCTCGAGGACGCAGGCGTTCGCAAGGTCCAGATCCATGCCGCGGTTCATCACCAGCTTCGCCGTCCTTATGGCGACGGCCCCCTTGGAAAGGATCTTTCCGGCAATCTCCCGTGCCGCGGTCATCAGGTCCGCACCGGGAACGACCCGGTTCACGAGCCCGATCTCGCAGGCCCGCTGCGCGGAGATCATCTCCCCGGTCAGGACAAGCTCCTTCGCGAGGTTTCGTCCGACGAGCCGGGGGAGCCGCTGCGTCCCCCCGTAGCCGGGAATGATCCCCAGGTTCACTTCGGGCTGACCGAATCGGGCCGTGTCTGCGGCGAGGAGGATATCGCACGCCATCGCGATCTCGCATCCTCCGCCAAGGGCGTACCCGTTGATCACCCCGATGACCGGTTGAGGCATTCGCTCCATGAACTCGAGCAATCTCTGCCCGAAAAGAGCGAATTCGAATGCCTGGACGGGGGTGAAACCGCGCATTTCAGAGATGTCCGCTCCGGCCACGAATGCTTTTTCCCCCGCGCCGGTGAGCAGGACAACCCCTACGTCGTCTCGCTGCGCGATCTCCTCCATGGCGGAGGCAAGTTCGCGTATCGTCTCCCGGTTCAACGCGTTGAGCACGTTCGGTCTGTTGATCGTGACGGTGGCTATTTTCTCCGAAACATCGACCAGTAGATTCCCGTAGGTCATCTCGTATTCCCCTTTACGTTTTTTCGTATGCATAGAAGCCCCGGCCCGCCTTCTTCCCGAGATAGCCCGCCGCCACATATTGCCGCAGAAGCGGACAGGGTCGGTACTTCGGATCCCCGAAATCCTCCTGCAGCACCTTCATGATCTCGAGGCAGGTATCCAGGCCGATGAGATCCGCCAGGGCAAGCGGGCCCATCGGGTGGTTCGCGCCCATCCGCATGATGGCATCGATCTCCTCGGCCTTTCCGACCCCCTCCATCAGGGCGAAGACGGCCTCGTTGATCATCGGCATCAGAATCCTGTTGACGACGAATCCGGGGAAATCGTTGGCCGGGACGGGCTCCTTGCCCAATCGGCGGGCCAGTTCCATGGTTGTGTCGAAGGTCTCGGGGGAGGTCGGAAGCCCACGTATGATTTCGACCAGCTTCATGAGGGGAACCGGGTTCATGAAATGCATCCCGACGACCTTTTCGGGGCGCCTGGTCGCGGATCCGATCCTGGTGATGGACAGGGAGGAGGTGTTTGTGGCGAGGATCTTCCCCGGAGGCACGATTTCGTCGAGCTGCCGGAAGAGGGAAAGCTTGAGCTCCTCCCGCTCCGTGGCCGCTTCCACGACGAAATCGCACGCGGAAAAGTCGCTCAGGCGCGTGGTCGTCACGAGGTTTTCCGACATTGCCTCCTTGTCGCCTGCGGTGATCTTTTCCTTCCGTACGAGGATGTCGAGTCCCTTCCCGATACCCGCACGCGACTTCGCGAGGATCCCGTCGGACAGGTCGTTCAACAGGACCTTGAATCCGTTCATCAGGGAGACCTGGGCGATTCCGCTTCCCATCTGTCCCCCGCCGACGACGCCGATGGTCCGGATTTCCATGTTCCCTCCTCTTGAAAAGGTGGCGTTCCTCCCTGCGGGAGGTGACAGGGCGTGCGCTATCGGTTACCGCCGCTCGACGAGCATCGCGACGGCCTCCCCGCCCCCGATGCACAGCGACGCGATGCCGTAACGCTCTCCCCGGTCCTCCATGGCGTACAGAAGCGTGGTCAGGATCTTCGCCCCCGAGGCACCGACCGGGTGTCCAAGGGCGACCGCCCCGCCATGGACGTTGACGCGCTCCGGGTCGAGCTTCAGGCCCTGTATTGCCGCGATCGCAACCGAGGAGAAGGCCTCGTTGATCTCGTAGAGCCCCACCTGGTCCTTCCCCACCCCCGTCTTCCGGAACAGGCTGCGTATTGCATCGATCGGCGCCAGCGTGAACCAGGCCGGCGCCCGGGAGGCGGTCGTATATCCCGTTATCCATGCCAGGGGTTTGATTCCCCGCCTGGCAGCGGCCTCCGCCGACATCACCACGACGGCCGCGGCCCCGTCGTTGATGGTGGAGGCGTTTCCCGCGGTGACCGTCCCTCCCTTCTCGAAGGCAGGTTTCATCGAGGGAAACTTCTCGAAGTTCCCGCGGCCCGGCTCCTCGTCGACACGGAAGATGACGGGGTCCCCCTTCCTCTGAGGGATCTTCACGCCTACGATTTCCTTATCGAATTTTCCGTCACGGATCGCCGCAAGCGCCCGCCGGTAGGAATTGCCGGCATACTCGTCCTGCTCCTCCCGGGTGATGCGGTGCTCCCGGGAAAGCAGTTCCGCGCAGTTCCCCATGTGGATGCCGTCGTATGCGTCGATCAGTCCGTCGATCATTATGTGGTCGTAAAGCGTGTCGTTTCCGAGGCGGTACCCGGTTCGGCCCCGCTTCAGGAGGTACGGGGCCTGGCTCATCGACTCCATACCGCCTGCCACCACCACTTCGAACTCGTCCGTGGCGACGGCCTGGGCGGCGAGCATCACGGCCTTTAGCCCCGATCCGCACATCTTGTTGATGGTCATCGCTCCCGCCGATACGGGGATCTCCGCGAAGATCCCCGCCTGGCGCGCGGGTGCCTGTCCCACGCCTGCCGGCAGGACGTTCCCCATGATGATCTGCTCCACCTCTTCCTTTTTGATTCCGCTGCGGGAAACCGCCTCGGCGATCGCAACCGCGCCGAGCTTCGGCGCCGGGATGTCGGCAAGACTTCCGAGAAAGCTTCCTGCGGCCGTTCTCGCCGCGCTGGTGATGACGACTTCCTTCATCGGTTTCTCCTTTTCACGTTTCCTGCATCATCTTTCCGCGCAGGCGGGCCTGGTACTCTCGAATTTCCGTCTTCAGGGCGGCCAGCTGGCTGATCCGGTCGTCGATCTGAACCGCCCGCTCATCCAGGATCGCGAGCAGTTTCGGGAGGATTTCACGGTTGCTCCTCTGGGTCCGGTACACTTTCTCCAGCTCGGCCATCTCCGCCAGGGAGAGCCCGAGGACCTTGAGCCGGTTGATGAATTTGAGACGGCGGACGTCGTCGTCGGTGTAGACCCGTTTCCCGTTCTCGATCCTGCGGACGCTGTGCAGAAGTCCGATCTCCTCGTAATACCGGATCGTCCGCTGGGACAGGTCGACCGTCCTGGCCAGTTCGCCGATGGAATAGGTTTTCTGCTTCTGCGCGGGGGGAGTCATATTGCCACCTTACGTTAACTGGCAAAAGCGTATCGGAACAGGATCTTGCTGTCAAGAAGTTCTCCGGCCCTCCTGCAAGAACAGGCTGTAAACGACTGAATCTATATGGATATCCGTATTGTTCTTTCGGAAACGAAGTTTGAAATCTATTTGCCGATCCGTTTCAGCAACGCATCGGCCCGCTTTTTCTCCATTCGCTGCTCCGGAACGAAATCCGATAGTTCGTCGTCGGGAAGGGCGACGGCGGCCTCGAGTTCCTTCCTGGCAAGATCGTTCTTCCCGTCCTTTACGTACGCTTCCGCGAGGAAATACCGGTTTCCGGCATAATTCGGAAAGGCCTCCACGGCGCGCTTTCCGAACTCGATCGCCTTCGTGGTGCTTCCGCCGAGGAGTCCCGGCAGTTTGGTATAGAAGGCGCAGAAGAACCGGTCGGTCCCGCGATAAAAATATTCCGGATCGAGAGACGCCGTCTTTTCGTTCAGCTTGCGCACCGTGCTGATCCCGAACAGGTTGGAAAACGTTCCTTTGAGATTGTTTTGACGTGCCAGGTTTGCCGCCTCGAAGAAATATCCTCCCGGTTCCTCCGGAGCCGCCTCGGATGCCTTCTTTCCGTATTCCCTTCCCTTGGCGTACTGTTCGAGGGCCTCCTTTTTATTCGTCGACTCGAGGATCTGACCGACCCAGTAATGAAGGCGGGAGAGACGCAAAAGGACCTCGTAATCTGCCGGCCTCTCCTTGAGAAGATCCTCGTACGCCGCGATCGCCTCGGCCGCCTTCCCGGAATCTTCCCTTTCCCGGTAGAGGATCTCGGCCTTTTCCCCCAGGTCGAATCCGGAAGATACCGTCGGAATTCCGACGGCTATGAAGAGGGCCAAAAGAACCGTCCGCCGCAATAGCGTTCTTCTCATCCTTTCCTCCTCTGATCCGTTTTATATTTCCGTTGGGTAACGAATGCAACGAACCGATCCGATTGCGTCATCTTCTACTCCCCTCTCCCGAGGAAGGACGCGATTCGTGCCTTCGCGGAAGCGCCCTTTCCGGCATCCCGGTCGATGTCCAGGCAAAGGAACGGAATCCCGCGATCCCGGGATTCGTCCGCCAGGTCGGAGATCTGCCCGGATCCCGTCTCGCATGGGCGGATCCGGAGCTGAAGCAGCCGGTCCGCGCCGGATTCGAAAAATTTTCGGAAGAGGGTTCCGGGTCGGGTCGGACCGCACCCGTGCGGGGAAGAACATGCCTCCCTCCGCAGGTGCCTGCGGGTCAGGGCCAACGGCATGTCCCCTGCCTCGTCCGTCGGCCCGGAATAGTACCGTTGTCCAAGAGCCAGGTCGTTCCCCACGATCGCGGCCTCCGCCGCGTCTATCGCTTCGACCACCGGGGGCGTCGCCATCACCCCGGTCAGATACACCTTCGCCCGCACCGGCCGCAAGGCCGTTCGCGACCGGGAAAGCGCTGCTCTTAGGATTTCCGTGTGCGCCTCCTTGGGGAGCACCATTCCCGACCGGGCGAACGCAAGAAATTCCGTGCCGGAAAAGGATCCCGCCGATTCCCGCATCGTTTCCTCGAGAAGGGCGAATGCCCTCCGATTCCGATTATACTCCCGGACGGACTTTTCCAGCGCGCCCTCCGACACCTCCCTCCCGGAGATCCGACCTGCCCACTCGCGAAAGTCCTCCACCCGGTCGAGCATATCTTCCGCCGCCCCGGGTGCGTCCGCCGGGACGGGGTAGACGAAGGGAAACCGGGGACGTTCGTCTTTTGGAGACAGGAGGGAATCGAAGGAGCTCGAGAAGGTGTCGCAGCCCGACGGAAAGACCCAGGCGTCGATTTCCCCCCACCTTCCGGAGCGGATGGCGGAGACGA
>DATHRT010000052.1:0-9463 GCA_035464915.1 Candidatus Limnocylindria bacterium | reverse complement strand
TAGAGAAGCCTTCTCTCCTCCGCATCCTGCTTCTCCGCCTCCCACTCCTCGAACGTGACCGACCTCCCGCTGCGCGGAATCCGCCGGAACGAGGAGTACGTCCGGAACCCGGGGAAGATCACCGCCGACAGCTCCCGTACCCTGTCCACCCGCAGCCCCTCCGGAGGCTTCCTCCCGCCCCGGGACAGGTTGGCAAGGATCACCACGGGAAACTCCAGCCCCTTGGAGAGATGGATGGTGGAGATGCGAACCGCGTCTTCCCCCTCCTCGAAGATGGGGAACTCGTTTTCCGTCCTCTCCTCCTCGGTCTTGCGCCGGATCTCCTCGGTAAACGCCTTGACCGATCCCGCACCGGCCCACGCGAAGGAGAAGGCGATCCCGGCGGCCTTTTCCAGGTTCTGCAGGATCCTCTGCCCCTCGGGAAGCCGGGCAGCCACGAACTCCACGCCCGATTCCCGGTACAGCTCCGCGAGGAGCGAAGGCAGGGAGGCCCTCCCCCGGCGGGCGGACAGGCGGGCGAGCAGGGAAAGCGCATCCCGGGCCCTCGGGGAGGCGGACCGTCCTCCTTCCCGGTGCAGGGGCAGGATCTCCCCGTCCGATAGCCCGAAGAAGATCGTTTTCATCGCCGCGTAGCGGGCGGAGTCGTCCGCCGGCGTGTCGATGGCCGAGAGGACCATACGGAGGTCCTGCACCTCCTGTCTTGCGAAGAACCCTTTCCGCGAGGGAACCAGACAGGGGATCCCCGAACGTGCGAGCGCGTCGCGATAGGAGGCGAGCACCTCGCCTCCGGTGTCGGAGCGGTACAGCACCGCGATGTCGCGGTGCCGTGCGGGGTGGGCGGGTTCGCCGTGCCTTTCCCCCACCGCCACCTTTCCCACGATGCCCCGGATCAGCCCGCACAGGAACTCGGCCTCCTCCACCCCCTCCCCGAGAGAGAAAAGCGCTGCAGCTTCTCCGTCCCCGGCGTCCTGCCGGTGGGCGACTACCGGCGAGTACGGAGGCGAAAAATCCTCCCCCCCGGTGAGCACGTGCCCGAACAGACCGTTCACGGTCGAAATGAGATCCGGCCGGCTCCGGAAGTTCCTCTCGAGGGTGATGGTTTCCCCTCCGCGGGCGACGAGCTCTTTTCGGAACCGGTGGTACACCTGGACGTCCGCACGCCGGAATCCGTAGATGGACTGCTTCGGATCGCCGACGAGGAACAGCCGCACCGGAGGACCGGCCGCGGACAGCGCATCGAGCATATCCGCCTGAAGGGGATCGGTGTCCTGGAACTCGTCCACCAGAATGTGAAGGAACCTCCCCGATACCCGCTCCGCGACTTCCCGGTTTCCGCACAGCAGCCGATTCGCCCGCAACAGCAGGTCCATGAAGTCGAGGCCGCTTCCCTTCGCCTCCCCGTAGAATCGCGCGGCCGTGCGGGCCCTGTCGACGAGGAACCGGGCGGCGGCATCGCCCGGGGGGACGTCCGTGAGCTCCCGCCAGAAAGTCTTCAGACGGTCCCGGGCGCGAGCGGGCGTGAGCCCGTCCGGTCTCGGGAATACCTTGGCGCTTTTCATGCGGTCGGCCCGGAATTCGAACGCAGCGGCTCCTTCCGGGGCGAGACCGAAGGCGGCCTCGAGATCCCCCCCTTCGACCGCTTCCCAACCGCGGGAAAGAACCGCGAGCGCCCCCTCGAGCACCGGCGCCATCTCGTGAGTGCGGTCGGCGATCCCCCCGACGAACGTGCGGAACCACGCGACCGTTTCCGCGTACTGGTCGTGCAGATACGCCAGAAAATCCGCCGGCGTCCCGAAATCCTCCAGCTCCTCCCCGAGAAGATCCCGGTGGAACAGGCAAAGCCGCCGGATCATTCCGAACGCGGCCTCCCGGTCGGACGACCGGGAAAGGACGCGTTCCCAGCGCGGGTCCATTTCCTCCCGCCCGAACTCGGACCGGAGGAAATTCCGGAATGCTGCATCCCATGCGTCCGCGGCCTCCCCTTCCGGGAGGACCTCGAAACGGGGATCGACGCCGGCCTCTGCGGGGAACGAGAGAAGGATTCGCCGGCAGAAGGAGTGAAATGTGGTCACGGAGAGTCTCCCGACACCGTCGGCCATCTCCCCGGCGCGCGCGCGCAGGTCGTCGAGCGAGGGGAATCCGCCGGCCGGCACCTCGATCAGGGAGTTCCATTCCCGCACCCCCGCGATCGCCTCCTCGAGGGTTTCCGCCGACCGCGACGCCGACAGCAGGAGCTCCCACCCCTCCACCACGCGGGATTTCATCTCGGCGGCCGCCTTGTCGGTGAACGTCAGGAGAAGGACATCGTCCGGCCCGAGATCCCTCTTCGCCAGAAAGAGGTTGGTGACCCGGGCGATGAGGGTGGCGGTCTTGCCCGTCCCCGCGGAGGCGTCCACCGCGAGGTCCCGGGAAAAACCGGTTACCGCCGCGCGCCTGTCGCGTTCCATCCGTTAGCCCTCCCTCTCCGGGCGGAACCCCGTGATCGCGCGAAGGACGGGATCCAAAAGAACCCTGCGCACAAGCGCTTCCGTCTCCCGCTTTGTGCCTTCGAAGGCGGGCGAAACGCGGCAGTGGTCCCGGTACGGGCATCCCCGGCAATATCGCGGCGGGAGGTCCGAGGCGAAGCGAAACCGGTGATGGGGAAGCGGCGGGAAATACCCCGCGGACAACAGCGTAAGCCAGGCCGCGAGCGAGGCGGCCCATTCCCCCCGGATCTCGTCCCATTGCTCCCCGTCCACGGTGACGGTCCGGATATCCCCCTTGAGGAAACGGAGGGAGGCGCGCGCGACGGGGGAAAGCGTACGGGCGAAGAGGAGGTACACGGGTATCTGGTGGGAAAGACCGTTCCGGATCCAGGAAAGGGGAGCCCTCTCGTTCTTCCCGTCCCGGTACTTGTAGTCGATGATCTCGACCTCTCCCGACGGACCGCGGTCCACCCGGTCCACCCTTCCCGCGAAAGGCGGCAGGTCCCCGTCGCCCCGAACATCGAACGATTTCTCCACGGCTTCCACATGGCAGGCGCCGGGGACCGACGGCCGGCCGGCCTCCCAGGCGAGATATTCCCCAACGGCCGACTCGACCTCCCGCCGCTGGAGAAGGAACAGGCCGGGAAGCCCCACCGGGTTCTCGCGGGCGAAGCGGTCGAACACATCGGCGGCCGCCCTGCGCGAATCCCCCCATCCTTTCCCTTCCGCGGCGTCTTTCCCTACCTCCCGGAGGATGGCGTGGACGAGCACCCCCACCTCCGCCGGCGAGAGAACCGGGCTCTCTTCGGGCTCCTCGGCGGGCGCGAGCCCGACCATTCGATGGAGGAAATACCGGTAGGGGCACTTCGCCAGCTCTTCCAGTGCAGAGGAGCTTTGAACGGCGGGAGGAGGGATGACGGTCCACGGACCCGGAAACAGCGTCCGTCCCTCCGTCCTCGCCGTCCACTCGGAGAGGGTCGCCACGACGCGGTGCCAGGGGACATCTCCCCCCTCCCCGTCGGGGAGGACGCCGTCGCGCCACGTCCGGAGAGCCGCTTCCCTCGCGCTGACGGGACCCGGGCCGGAAACCGCATCGAAGGGATTCCGCGACAGGGAGAGAACGGAGGCGCCGGACGCCTCGTCCCACTTCTCCGAAAAGACCCCCGGCCCCGCGAACTGCGCCAGGAGAAGGAGGAGATACCGGGACGGCCTTTTCGCAGCCCCTTCCGCATCGGCCCGGAGAACGCCGAACGCGACCTCCTCCCTCGCCGACGCCGCCGGAAGGGAGAAGAGCAGTCTCTCTTCGGCCGCATTCCCCCGCCTGAGCGTCAAGGCATCGGGCATCCTCGCCTGGCGGACAAGCCGGTTGAGCTCCTCCCTGTCGACGTCGGGGAGGAGGGGATCCTCTTCGATCTGGGCAGGCACCGCATCCTCGTTGACGGACAGGAACAGGATCCGGTCGGCCGTCGCCCCGCGCAGGGAGAAGAGATCCCCCGCGACCACCGCCCCCGGAACGCGCATCCCCCCCCTCTCGCCAAGGAAAAGCCGCTGGTCGGCGAGGAGGGCCCGGAACCAGGCGAGGGCGGCCACGGTTCCCGGCCACGGGATCTCTCTTTCCGGGACGAGCGAGACGTCGTCCAGGAGGGAGAACAGGGCAGATACGGCCCGGCGGTCCCGCTCCTCTTCCGCCCCGTCGCCTCCCCCGATCCGGAAACCGGCCATCAGGAGGGACCGGAGAGCGACAGCGAGCCCTGCGTAGCTGCGCGCCTGGCGAACCGGCCGCAGCGTCTCGCGAAGCGCGCGAACCTCTTCCCGCAGGAGGGAGAGCTGGAGCGTGCGCTCCTCCCGCTCCTCCCGTTTGTCGTCGGTCTCCTCCCCGCCCCCCCGGAGGCGCAGCCGCCGGAGGCGCGTCTCCCAGTCGGGGCCGGAGACCACCAGCAGTTCCTTCGTCCAGACGTCCCAAAGGTCCGGACGCGGCAACACCCCCGGGGCCTTCTCTTCCCTTCTCCGGTAAGGCGACGAAAGGATGTCGATCACCGTCCGACGCGGAAAATCCTCCTCGGCCGCCTCGATCATCTGGATCAAAAGACGCACGGGGGGAACGGACGAAAGCGGTACGCTTTCCCTCCCCGCCACCCGGATCCCATATTCGCCGGCCACCCTCTCCCAGGCGGGAACCAGCCCTTCCGCGAACCGGCGGGAGACCAGGAGAATATCCGAGCCGGGATGCGCATCGAGCCACTCGCGCACCTTCCTCGCAGCGAGGCGCACCTCCCCCCCTTCGTGGGGGGCGGACAGGAGAGAAAACGGCACCGGGCCGGTGGCGGCCGGCGGGGGAGGGAGGAAGATCTTCTCGCGGATCGCGCCCACCTCGGGAGAGGCATGATCCCGGAGGTACTCCGCGTTCCCCTCGAAGGCCCGCAGCAGCCTCTCCCATGCGACCGCCGCGTAGGAGAAGGCGGGGGAGAGGGAGCCGTCCTCCCCGAAAAGCCCGGGGAAGTACACCTCGTCGAGAAGTCCGCTCGTGAGAAGCGCATCGACGAGCGTCCATTGCAGGCGGGTGAAGTCGTAGAACCCGTAAATCGTCACCCGGAACGGATAACCGGGCTGTTCGAACCCGGCGACCGCCTCCTGGAAAATCCGGCGGCGGGACATTCCGCCCGCGGCCGTGATCTTTTCCTCGACTGCAGAAAAAAGCCGGCGCCACTCGGACCACCGGCGGGCCTTCGCCTCCCTCCCCCCGGCACGGGTCCTCGCTTCCGCCTCCCGAAACACCTCCTCCCCCAGCCACCCCTCCTCGATATCCGCCATCGTCCGGGAGAGGGCGGGAACGAATCCCGGCGTTTCGGAGATCACCGAGAAGTCCCCCTCCCCGCTCGCGTACACCTCCCGGACCGCGGCCAGCATGGCCGCGGACGCCTGCGCGGAGGGAAGTTCGCGGAGGAAGACCCCCGGTGCTTGAGCAGCCGCACGGCGAAATCGTACAGCGTCATGATCGAGGAACCCGCGGCGCTTCCCTCCCACGCAGCGGCAAAGCGTCGCAGGAGGTGCTCCCGGAGATCGTTGGACGGCACGAGGAGCACGTCCTCCCGGCCGGGGGCGCGACCGAACCCTTCCGGGAGGCGGGACAGGAGTTTCTCTTCGAGGGCGGGAAAGGGGCCGCCAAACAGGCGGGATATTTCGATTTCAGGCTCCCCCATGGTCCCCCCATTGTAATCGTTCCCAACCCGTCGGAAAATGAGATCGGGGTATGGGGGGAAAGGGAAAAATGGGACCGCCGACGAAACGGAAAACGAGAGACCAGTTCGCGGGGGTCGCCGAGCGATACCGGACGAGCGTCGATCACGTCGACTCCGACGACCGGAAGATCCTCCTATCCCGGCTCTCCCTGGGACCCTCCCACCTCCTCCTCGACGTGGCCACCGGCGGGGGGCACACCGCGGTGGCGTTTTCGCCGAAGGTGCGGAAGGTCGTCGCCTCCGACCTTACACCGGAAATGCTCCGCGAGACGAGAACGCTGGCCGCGGAGCGGAAATGCCGCAACTTGGCGTTCGTCGCGGCCGACGCGGAGAGCCTCCCCTTCGCGTCGGCGTCGTTCGACCGCGTCACCTGCCGCGTCGCGCCGCACCATTTCCCGGACCTTCCGGCGGCCGTCGGGGAGATTCTGCGAGTCACCCGCCCCCGCGGGCTGGTCGGCATCATCGACAGCGTAGTGCCCGACGACCCGGCGCTGGACGCCTTCCTCAACGGGATCGAGAAGGTGCGCGACCCGACGCACGTGCGCAGCTACCGGGTCGAGGAGTGGAACGCGATCCTCCAACAGGGGGGACTGTTCCTCCTGCACGTGTCCCGCACCTGGAAGGAACACGCGTTCGCCGAATGGGTCGCCCGCACCGGCCAGCCACCCGTGGTGCAGTGGGAGATCGAATCCCTGTTCCTTACGGCGTTCCCGCGGGCCCGCAAGTATTTCCGCGTCCGTGTCGAAAACGGCCGGGTGGTTTCCTACTCCGACGAGAAGGGAATCTTCGTCGGGAGGAAGGAGTAGGGCGGTCCGCCGACTCCCTGCCCGGAGGGGCGCCGGGACCGGCTCCACTTCCTCGGAGGGGGGCCGCTCACTTCGTCGCTCGCCTTGCGATAAATCCGCAAGGCTGCGCTTGCCCTTACTCCCGGAGAAGCTCCGTTCGGACCCCCCTCCTGCGTGCGCTCCGCCGCAGGCGCCCCTCCTCCCAGGGCGCCGGAACCGGCAGCGAGCGGGCGCAGGTCGCGAGCGTTAGCTACGGGGAATCCCCCCGCGAGCCAGGGTCCTTACCGCCGCAGCTGCGCGAGCAAAGAAGGAGACTGCGGAACCGGAAGCGGACGAAGGACGGGAGGCCGGATCTTCCGGTAATATGAATACTATGGAAACCGACCGGCAGACCACCGTTACGCGGATCTTCGTCCCCGCGATGGATTGTCCGGACGAGGAAAAGGAGATCCGGACAGCACTGGGACGGGTCGCCGGGGTGGGCGAACTCACCTTCCACCTCTTTTCCCGCCAGGTCGAGGTACGCCACCGGTGCGATCTCGGGGAGGTCCTCTCCGTACTGCGCGCCATCGGGATGGAGGGGCACCCGGTGGATGACTCCCTGCGGAAAGCAGGCATTCCGGAGGCCGACAAGACCCACCTCAACACGTTCTACCTCTCCGCGGCGCTTGTCCTCGCGGGGGCGATCTTCTTCCTGCTTTCCCCTGGTTCCCCCTGGGGGAAAGGGCTCTTCCTCGCCGCGGTTCTCGCGGGAGGAATAGGAATCGCCGTTCGGGGAGCGCGGGAGATCCGCAATCGTTCCCTGGGGATGAACGCCCTCATGACGGTCTCCATCGGCGGTGCGACGATCATGGGAGAGTGGGCCGAAGCGGGAGTCGTCGTCACTCTTTTCGCCCTGGCCAACTACCTCGAAGCGAGGAGCCTGGACCGGGCGCGGAAGGCGGTCGCCGATCTTTTCGCCTTCTCCCCGGAGGCGGCCATCGTGCGCGTAGGCGGCGTGGGTGGACAGGAGAGGACCGTCGCGGCGGAGGGTGTTCGTCCGGGCGACATCCTTGTCATCCGTCCCGGCGCCCGCGTGCCGGTCGACGCGAACGTCTTCAAGGGCAGCTCCGACCTGAACGAAGCCATGCTGACGGGGGAGTCCCTCCCCGTCGACAAGACGGTGGGAGATCCCCTCTATGCCGGAACCGTGAACGGACGGGGCCTGCTGCTGGCAGAAGCGGTAAGACCGCTATCCGAATCCACCTTCGCCACGATCCTGCGCCGCGTGGAGGAGGCCCAGTCGCGGAAAGCCCCCATACAGACCTTCATGGAGCGGTTCGCCGCAGTCTATACCCCGGCGGTCCTTCTCGGGGCGCTTATCGTGGGAGCAATCCCCCCGTTCCTGGGATACGGGGCCGTGGGAACGTGGGCATACCGGGCTCTCGTCCTCCTGGTCATCGCATGTCCCTGTGCGATCATACTGGCCGCGCCGGTGGTGACCGTCACGGCGCTTACCCGCGCAACGCGTGACGGGATCCTGGTCAAGGGGGCGAACCACCTCGAAGCCCTGGGGAAGATCCGCGCCGTGGCGTTCGACAAAACAGGCACGCTCACCAGCGGAAAGCTCAAGGTTACCCGGGTCGGGACAGCGGAGGGAGTGGACGAGACGGACGTGATCCGGATGGCGGGGGCCGTGGAAGCGGGGTCGGCGCACCCCGCGGCCGAGGCGGTCCGGCACGAGGCCAGGCGGAGAGGGATCGCCCAGGCGGCACGGGGCACGCTGGCACGCACGTTCGAGATCCTCGAAGGGCGGGGCGTCTCGGCGGAGGTAGAAGGCAGGCGGGTGTACGTGGGGAACCGGCGCCTCTTCGCCGAGATGGGAAATTCCTCCCCGGAACTGGATGCGTTGCTCCCCCCCGCAGGAGGGTCCCGAATCGTATCCATCGTGGGAACCGTAAACGGGGTGGCGGGGGTCCTGGAGATGGAGGACGAGATACGGGCCGAGGCAAGAGACGCCATGCAACGGCTTCGCTCCTTGGGGATAGAACACGTGGTGATGCTCACCGGGGATCACGCAGATGTCGCGAAGGAGACGGGTCGGGCGGTAGGCATCGAAGAGGTGTTTTCCGGCCTGCTGCCGGACGACAAGCTGGAGAAAGTGAGGGAACTGGTCAAATCCTACGGCACGGTGGCCATGGTGGGGGACGGAGTCAACGACGCCCCGGCGCTTGCCCTCTCCTCCGTCGGCATCGCGATGGGCGCCGCCGGCTCCCCGGCGGCGATCGAGACGGCCGACGTGGCGCTGATGGCCGAGGATCTCCGCCGTGTCCCGGAGGCGGTCGTCCTGGGGCGACGCATGGTCGCGGTGATCCGGCAGAACGTGGTCGCTTCATTGGCGATCAAGGCCGGCTTCCTCGTCGCTGCGGTGGCCGGGGTCGCCACTCTCTGGATGGCCGTGGCCGCCGACATGGGAACAACGCTTCTCGTCATCGGAAACGGTATGCGCCTGTTGAAAAAGAACAACCCTTCCGTATGATACGGCGGTGGCCCGGACCCGACTACACCGCAACGTAATCGCTCTTGGGCTGGTCTCCCTTCTCACCGACTTCTCCAGCGACATGATCTATCCCCTGTTGCCGGTCTTCCTCACGGCAACGCTCGGTGCGGGCCCCGCCGTCCTCGGGATCATCGAGGGGGTGGCGGAAGCCACCGCATCGCTGCTCAAGCTCTTTTCGGGGATCTGGTCGGACCGGATCGGGCGGAAGAAGCCGCTCGTCTTCGCGGGGTATTTCCTTTCTGCGGTGGCCAGGCCTCTTGTGGGGTTCGCCTCTTCCTGGACACACGTGCTCGCGGTGCGCTTCTCCGACCGGATCGGCAAGGGGGTCCGCAGTTCCCCCCGGGACGCCCTCATCGCCGCCTCCGTCCCCGCGGAAGATCGGGGGCGCGCGTTCGGCCTGCAGAGGGCGATGGACCACATGGGGGCCGTCCTGGG
>DATHRT010000051.1:0-27790 GCA_035464915.1 Candidatus Limnocylindria bacterium | reverse complement strand
CGATGCAGGTCTATCGCGGCATGGACATCGGGACGGCGAAGCCGACCCGTGCCCAACGGGCGGAAGTTCCGCACCATCTCGTGGACGTGGCGGACCCGGATGAGAAATTCAGCGCCGGCCGTTTCGTAGCCGGGGCCGAGGAGGCCATCCGAAGCATCCGCAAAAAGGGCCGCCTTCCGCTCATCGCAGGGGGAACGGGGATGTACATCCGGTCACTCCTTCGGGGGCTCGACGCGCTTCCCGCCGACCCGGGCATCCGGGTCCGGCTCACCCGGCGCTGGGAGGAGGACAGGGGGAAGACGCTGTATCGCGAACTCCAGCGCATCGACCCGGTCTCCGCGGCGAAAATCCATCCCTCGGACCGGGTCCGGATAGTACGGTCCCTCGAGGTGGCGGAGATGACGGGAGAGCCGGCCAGCGCACGAAAGGCGAGCTGGGCTTCCGGGGGAAGCCGGCACCGGGTCCTGTTTCTGTTGCTTTCGATCGAGCGGGAGGAGCTGTACCGGCGCATCGACCGGCGGGTGGAAGAGATGTTTCGCGCGGGGCTTGTCGAGGAGGTGAACGGGCTTCTTGCCAGGGGGTACGGCCGGGACCTTGCGAGCATGGGGGCGCTCGGATACCGGCACGTACTCTCCCATCTTCTGGACGGGATTTCCCGAAACCAGGCGGTCGATCAGATGAAGCGGGACACCCGCCGGTACGCGAAGAGGCAGGTCACCTGGCTGTCGGGGGAGACCGGGGTGGTCCGGCTTAAGGAGGGAAGGGTGTCCGAAGCGGCCGCCGAAGAGGCCAGAAAGTTCTTGTTTTGACCCTCTTTTTCCAATAAATTACATATTTACCCTCTACAAGGAGCGCGGATGATTCTCCAATACCTCGACTTCGAGAGGCCGATCGTTGATCTGGAAAGCCGTTTGGAACAGCTCCACCGGCTCGACGACGGGACCAACAAGAACCTGCGCGAGGAGGCGGGGAAGCTGGAGAAGAAGATCGTCAAGATCCGCAAGGAGATCTTCTCCAACCTTACCCGGTGGCAGATCACCCAGCTGGCCCGACATCCGAACCGCCCCTACATGCTCGACTACGTGAATCACTGCTTCAAGAATTTTCTCGAAATCCACGGGGACAGGTCGTTTCGTGACGACCCATCCATCGTGGCCGGCTTCGCGGAGCTCGACTCTGAAAAGGTGATGCTCATCGGCCAGCAGAAGGGGAGGAACACTACCGAGAAGATCAGCCGCAACTTCGGGATGGCGCACCCGGAGGGGTACCGGAAGGCGCTCCGGTTGATGAAGCTCGCCGAGAAATTCCGTATTCCCGTCGTCACCTTCATCGACACGCCCGGTGCCTTCCCGGGGCTTGGCGCCGAGGAACGCGGCCAGTCCGAGGCGATCGCCCGGAACCTGCTCGAGATGGCGAAACTCGAGACGCCGATCGTGGTCATCGTGATCGGCGAGGGGGGGAGCGGCGGCGCGCTGGCGCTGGGGATCGGGGACGAGATCCTCATGATGGAATACGCGATCTACTCGGTCATCTCTCCCGAGGGGTGCGCATCCATCCTGTGGCGGGACACGGCGCGCGCGGAGACGGCCGCGGAGATGATGAAGATCACCGCGCCGGATCTCAAGAAGTTCGGCGTCGTGGACAGGATCCTGCCGGAGCCGGTGGGGGGGGCGCACCGCGACCACAAGGCGGCCGCCGATACGGTCCGGGCGGCTCTGCTGGAATCGCTCGAGTCGGTCCGGTCCCTATCCGTCCGGAAGCTTCTCGACCGCAGGTATGCCAAGTACCGGGAGATCGGCCGGATCAAGCGGAAGGCAGGTGGGTCGTAAGTGACACGGGACCGGATGAAGGAGCTCCGCGAGGAGATCGACGCGCTGGACGACCAGATCCTCACCCTCCTTAACCGACGCGCAGAGGCGGTGATCGAGGTGGGGAAGATCAAGGCGGACCAGAACCTGCGGTTCTACGTCCCGGAGCGCGAGGTCGAGATCCTGCGCCGGCTCACCGGGATCAATCCCGGCCCCTTCCCAAGCGATGCGCTCAAGTCGATCTACCGGGAGATCATCTCGGCCTCCCTCGCTCTCGAAAAACCCTTGAGCGTGGGGTTTCTGGGCCCCCGGGCGACGTTCACCCATCTGGCGTGCCTCAAACACTTCGGGGAGAGCGCCGACTATGTCCCGCAGATCAACGTCTCCGAGGTGTTCGAGGCGGTGGAACGCGGAAACGCGGACTTTGGCGTCGTGCCGATCGAGAACTCGAGCGAGGGGATCGTGAGCAACACCCTCGACATGTTCGTCGATCACAACCTCCTCATCAGCGGCGAGATCCTGATCGAGGTGGCCCACGACCTTCTCTCGGTCACGGGCGACATGGAGCACGTGAAGAAGGTCTACTCCCACCCCCACGCCATCGCCCAGTGCCGCACGTGGCTCGAGCGGAACCTCCGCAGCGTAGCGGTCTTCGACGTCGAGAGCACCGCCCGGGCGGCGGAGCTTGCGGTCGACGACCCGTCCGCGGCGGCGATCGCGGGGGATGCGGCCGCCAAGATCTACGGGCTGAAATGCATTCGGAAGCGTATCCAGGACAATGCGAACAATTTCACGCGCTTCATCATCATCGGAAAGATCGCCCCGGAGCGGACCGGGAACGACAAGACATCGGTCCTGTTTTCCGCACGGGACGAGGTGGGCGCGCTGCATCTCATGCTGGAACCCTTCTCCCGCCACCGGATCAACCTCACGAAGATCGAATCCCGCCCCGTGAAGAAGAAAGCGTGGGAATATCTTTTCTTCCTCGATATGGAGGGGCACATTACGGACGATCGGGTGGCGCGGGCCCTGGAAGAGCTCCGGATGCGCGCCTCGTATATGAAAATCCTCGGATCCTACCCCCGGGCGATCTGATCCCGTAAAGACGACGAAACGGCGGCGGGAACGGCGGAAGACGAAAAAGGGAGGACAAGTACATGATCATCGTGCTGAAGGCGGGCGCCACCGGCCAGGAGGTTGGCCTGGTCGAGGAGAAGATCCGTGCGTACGGCCTTACGGCGCACATCTCGCAAGGGGTGGAGCGCACCATCATCGGTGCCATCGGGGACGAGCGGAAGATGCAGTCCGAGGCGTTCGAGGGAATGGAATGCGTCGAGAAGGTGCTCCGCATCCTCAAGCCCTACAAGATCGTCAGCAGGGATTTCCAGAAGGAGGACACCGTCATCACGGTGCGGGGGCAGAAGATCGGGGGCGGCACGGTCGCGCTCTTCGCGGGCCCGTGCGCGGTCGAGGGAAGAGAGATGATGCTCGGGATCGGGTCGCAGGTCGCCTCGTGCGGGGCGTCGTTTCTTCGCGGGGGGGCCTTCAAGCCGCGCACCTCCCCGTACGCATTCCTGGGGTTGGGGGAGGAGGGGCTCAGGTATCTTGCCGAGGCGCGCGAGGCGACGGGCCTTCCGGTGGCCACCGAACTCATGGACCCGCGCGACATCGATCTCGTGGTCAAATACGCAGACGTGATCCAGATCGGAGCCCGGAACATGCAGAACTTCCGGCTTCTGACCGAGGTGGGTCGTCTCGACAAGCCCGTCATCCTCAAGCGGGGGTTGAGCGCGACGATCATGGAATGGCTTATGTCTGCGGAGTACATCGCCGCGGAGGGGAACCGGCAGATCATCCTCTGCGAGCGCGGGGTGCGGACCTTCGAGCCGTCCACCCGGAACACCTTCGACGTCTCGGCCATTCCCGTCGTGAAGAGTCTCTCCCATCTCCCGGTGATCGCCGACCCCAGCCACGCCGCCGGGAAGATGAGCCTGGTCGAGCCGCTCGCCGCCGCCGCTATCGCCGCCGGGGCGGACGGCGTCATGATAGAGGTTCATCACGACCCCGAGACGGCGCTGTCGGACGGGCCGCAGTCGCTTCGGCCCGATACCTTCCGGGAGGTGACCGCACGGCTCAAGGGGATCGCGGCCGCCGTCGGGAAGACGCTGGGGAGCGCGTGAACACGGAGCGAATCGGCATCGCGGGGCTGGGGCTCATCGGGGGGTCACTCGCCCTGTCGCTTAAGGGAAAGCCGGGGGCGCCCGAGATCTGGGGGTACGACCGGCGCAAGGAGACGGTACGAAAGGCGCGGGAAGACGGCGTCCTCGCCCGCGCCTGCACCGAAACCGAGATCGCGGCATGCGACATCGTCGTGGTGTGCGTGCCGGTGATCCGTTCTGTCGACCTCATCCGACGCCTCGGGAAGAGAATGCGGCCGGGGACGGTTCTCACCGATGTCGGAAGCGTCAAGACCGAGATCGTCCGGGCCGGGCAGAAGAGCGTGGCGCGCGGAGCGGAGTTCGTCGGCGGGCACCCCATCGCGGGGACGGAGAACTCGGGATACGCGGCGGCGGACCCCTCCCTGTTCCGCAGCAGGACGACGATCCTCACCCCGTCGGGTGGAAACAGCGAGGCCGCCCTTCGGCGCGTCGAGGCGCTATGGAAGAGGACGGGAGCCCGGGTGCTGCGCATGGACCCGGAAACGCACGACCACGTGTTCGCCTACGTCTCCCACCTTCCCCACGCCGTTGCCTACGCCCTGGTCCACTCGGTGGCGACCCTCGATTCCCGGGTCCCCCTCGGGTACTCCGCGGGCGGCTTCCGTGACTTCACGAGGATCGCCTCGAGCAACCCGGAGATGTGGAAGGACATCGTACTTCAGAACCGGGACGAAATCCTCCGGGCCACTGCGCACTACCGTAAGAACTTCGCCCTGCTCGAGGGACTCATCCGGCGAAGGGACGCAAAAGGGCTGCTGGCATACTTCCGAAGGGCGAAGCGAACGAGAGACCGGCTGTAGTATGGCGGAAACGAAGAAGATATCGGGTACCATATCCGTTCCCGGGGACAAATCGATCAGCCACCGGGCCGTGATGTTCGCCGCGATGGCCGAGGGGCAAAGCCGAATACAGGGCTTTCTTCCCGCGGAGGACACCCTGCGGACGGTGGGAATGATGATCGCCCTGGGGGTAGACATCCGGGAAATTTCCCCCACCGAGATCCGCATCGCCGGTCGCGGGATGCGGGAATTTACGGAGCCCCAGGACATCATCGAAGCGGGAAACTCCGGAACCACTATCCGAATCGGGTCCGGGATCCTCGCCGCCCAGCCGTTCCTGTCCATCGTGACGGGTGATCCCTACCTGCGCCGCCGGCCGATGGGGCGCATCGTCCGCCCGCTTGCCCAGATGGGCGCAACGATCACCGGCCGGAGAGAAAATACGCTGCCGCCGCTCTGCATCCGCGGGGGAAACCTGCGCGGGATCCGGTACGAGATGCCCGTCGCCTCCGCTCAGGTGAAATCGTCGATTCTGCTCGCCGGCCTCTACGCCGACTCCCCCGTGACCGTGGTCGAACCGCTCCCTACGCGGGACCATACCGAGAGGATGCTCACGTCGATGGGAGCAAGGGTCGTCCGGGAAGGAAGGAACGTCACCGTCCACCCGGCCTCGCGGCTTCACCCCCTTGCGATCACCGTTCCCGGGGACATTTCGTCGGCGTCGTTCTTCATGGTCCTGGCCGCCGCGGTTCCCGGCGCGAGTCTTGGCATTCGCGGGGTAGGGGTCAATCCGGGCCGCACCGGGTTGATTTCCGTGTTGCTCCGGATGGGTGCGGACGTCCGGCTCGAGTCTCCCCGGGAGGAGGGGGGCGAGCCGGTGGCCGACATCTTGGTCCGGGGGCGCGGGCTTGCCGGCGCGGAAATCCCTCCCGAGGAGATACCTTCCCTGATCGATGAGGTCCCGGTACTGTGCGTGGCCGCCGCCCTGGCGGAGGGGCGCACGGTTATCCGGGGGGCGGCCGAGCTTCGGGTCAAGGAATCCGACCGGATTGGCGCGATGGTGAAGGAGCTTACCACCCTCGGCGTGCCGTGCGGCGAATACCCCGACGGGCTCTGGGTCCGGGGGCCGTCCCGGATCACCGGGGGGCAGCGGGTGGACAGCTACGGCGACCACAGGATCGCGATGGCGCTGATGATCCTCTCCGCGGCGTCGGGCATCCCGGTGGAGATCTCCGACACCGCGTGCATCGCCTCTTCGTTTCCCGGGTTCCCCGAAACGTTGCGGGAGGTAGTCCGGTGAGGGAACGGCCGATCGTGGCGATCGACGGCCCTTCCGGTGCGGGGAAGACGACGGTATCCAAGCTTCTGGCGGCGCGGGCGAAACTCACCCGGCTGGACACAGGAGCGATGTACCGGGCGTGCGCGCTCGCCGCCCGACGATCGGACATCTCCTGGTCCGACGGAAAGCGTCTTGGGCGGATGTGCGCGGGGCTTTCGATCGGGTTCCGGCGGGAGGGGGAGGAGATGCGGCTTACCCTGGCCGGAGAGGACGTGAGCGCCGCGATCCGGACCCCGGAGATCAGCATGGGGGCGTCGGAGGTCTCGGCCCATGCCCCGGTACGCGAGGCTATGGTGGCCCTCCAGAGGAAAATGGGAGAGGGAGGCGGCGTCGTTCTCGAAGGGCGCGACACGGGAACGGTGGTCTTTCCGGACGCGGAGGCGAAATTCTTCCTCGATGCCCACGCAGCGGTACGGGCCCTGCGACGGTACCGCGAATGGGCGGCGGCGGAAGGGAAGACGTACGAGGAAGTGCTGAAGGACGTGCTCCGGCGGGACATCCAAGACAGTACGAGGCAGCAATCCCCGCTCCGGATGGCGGAAGGGGCGGTCTATATCGACTCGACGACCCTCACTGCGGAACAAGTGGTTGAGGAGATGCTTCGCAACCTTCCCTCTCCGGCGGCCCGGACGAGCGGAGGGGGGAATCGGTGAGGCGCATCCTCATCGCCCGCAGCGCGGGCTTCTGCTTCGGCGTGAAAAGGGCGATCTCCATCGCCAACGAGACCGCCGGAGGCGGGGAGGGCAACACTCCCGCCGAGGTCCCGATTTACTCCCTCGGGCCCCTGATCCACAATCCCCAGGCGGTGGAAGAGCTTGAGCAGCGCGGTGTGCACGTGGTCCAGTCGGTGGACCAGGTCCCCTGCGGAAAGGTCATCGTCCGTTCCCACGGCATCACGCGGACCGATCAAGAGTCCCTGGTCGCGAAGGGGGTGCGGATCATCGACGCCACCTGTCCTTTCGTGAACAAGGCGCAGGAGCACGCAGGGTCATTAAGCCGCGATGGGTACGCCGTCATCGTGGTGGGGGACCCTAATCACCCGGAAGTGAAGAGCATTGTCAGCTTCATCGAGCCCGGTGTGCCGATCCTTACCTCCCTTGCGGACATCCGGTGCGCGGTCGGGGTCCGGAAGGCGGGCATCGTGGCGCAGACCACCCAGTCGTTCGAGAATTTGATGCAGTTCGTCTCCGCGGCGCTTAAAAAATTCCCCGAAGTGCGCGTTTTCAACACGATCTGCCACGCCACGATCCTCCGGCAGAAGGAGTCCACCGCGGTCGCCGGGAAGGCGGACGTCATGATCATCCTCGGCGGGTACAACAGCGCGAACACCCGGCGCCTCGCGGAAATCTGCCGGGAAATCAACCCCCGGACGCTTCACATCGAGACGGACGCCGAGCTTTCCCCCGACTTGGTGGCCGAAGCCACCTGCGTTGGAGTGACGGCGGGGGCCTCCACGCCGCAGTGGATCATCGACGATCTGGTGGGCAAAATCCGGGGAATGTGGCGGGGCGAACAGATCAACGTGTCGTACTATAAATGAGAATATAGGGAATTTCTTCTAATGGCTTGCATCATTTACGGGTTATGATATACGTGCAGAACATACCAAGAGGAGCTACTTGATGGAGGAAAAACCAACGAATCCCGACCTTCCCGAGGAGAAAAACGGGGAAGAGAGCAAGGAAACGGCAGGAGAAGCAAAGGTCGAAGAAGTAAGGCCCGAGGACGACTTCGGAAAGATGTTCGCGGAGAGCATCGAAAACCCCGAGGAAGGTGAAATTATCCACGGGGTGGTGATCAAGATGCTCAAAGAGTACGTGGCGATCAACATCAACCGGAAGTCCGAGGGGATGCTCCCGCTCACCGACCTCACCGAAGAAGAGAAAGAAACGTTTTCCCCCGGAGATTCCATCGATGTCATGGTCGAGCGGTATGACTCCTCGCAGGGGTTCGTCCTTCTCTCGCGGGAGAAGGTACTGCGGATCCGGGTCTGGGACGACCTGCAGAAGGCCCAGGAGGAAGGGACCGCTGTCCCGGGAACGATCGTGGCGAAGGTGAAGGGCGGCTTCACGGTCGACATCTGGGGCGTGAAGGCCTTCCTGCCGGGGAGCCAGGTAGACATCCGGCCCGTTCGGGACAACGACAGCGTGATCGGCCTGGAGGGAATGTTCAAGGTCCTGAAGCTGTCCCGGAAGAAGGCCAACGTCGTCGTTTCGCGGCGGTCCCATCTCGAGGAGGAGCGGGAGAGCAAAAGGAAAACCCTTCTCGATAGCATCCGGGAAGGCGACGAGGTTGTGGCGAAGGTCAAGAACATCACCGACTACGGCGTCTTCATGGACCTGGGGGGCTTAGACGGACTGATGCACATCACCGACATGAGCTACGGCAAGGTCGCCCACCCGTCCCACATCTGCAAGGTAGGCGATACGCAGCACGTGAAGGTCATCCGGTTCGACCGGGAGAAGGGGCGCATCTCCCTGGGACTGAAGCAGATGCGGCCGGATCCCTGGCTCGATATCGAGGAGCGGTACAAGGTCGACGCGAGGCTCTCGGGGCGGGTCACGAACATCACCCGATACGGCGCGTTCATCGAGCTCGAGGAAGGCGTGGAGGGGCTCCTCCATGTATCCGAGATGTCCTGGAGCAAGCGCCTCAAGGACCCATCCGAGGTTATGAAGTCGGGGGACATCGTTGACGTCGTGGTCCTCAAGCTCGAAAAGGAGAACAAGAAGATCTCCCTCGGGTACAAACAGCTTCTTTCCAACCCCTGGGACGAGCTCCGGTCGGCGCACCCAGAAGGATCGGTGGTCGAGGGCGTGGTGAAAAACATCACCGATTTCGGCGCGTTCGTCGATATCGGTGATGAGATCGACGGGCTGATCCACATTTCCGATCTCTCCTGGAACCAGCGGATCAAGCATCCCGGCGAGATGCTCAAGAAAGGCGACCGGGTCCAGGCGAAAGTCCTCAAGATCGACCCGGAGGCCCACAAGTTCTCGCTCGGGGTAAAACACCTGTCCCCGGACCCGTGGGAAGGGGTCGAGCGGCGCTTCAAAAAAGGGGACTCCGTGAGCGGCCGGATCACCCGGGTTGCCGACTTCGGTGTCTTCGTGGAGCTCGCCGACGGGGTCGATGGGCTCGTGCACATATCCGAGCTCTCCCGGGAGAAGGTCGACACCCCTACCGCCCTGTTCAAGGAGGGGAACGAAGTGACGGCCGCCGTGCTCTCCGTGGACCGGAACAACAAGAAGATCTCTCTCAGCATCCGCGCGCACCAGGACGGGGCAGAGCGCAAGGACATGGAATCCTACCTGTCTCCCTCCTCCGACCCGCCCGAGGAGACAACCGCTTTTGGAGACGCTCTCCGGGCCAAGCTGAATATGAACGGGGATTGAATCCGGGAGTCGGATGAGCGCTGAGAGGTTTTCCTACAAGCCGCCGCGGCCCCGGCGCCCGTTACTCCGGGGGTGCCTGATCATGGTCCTCGTCCTGGCGGGGTTCTTCGTCCTGCTTGCAGTCGTATCGAGGATGGAGTGGCTCGACTTCGCGCGGGGGGAAAAGGTCGCCGTGCTCCCGATCACCGGGCTGATCATCGACTCCGAGGCCACCATCGAGCAGCTCAAGAAGTTCTCCAAGGACGACTCGGTGAAGGCGATCGTCCTGCGGCTCAATACGCCGGGAGGGGGTGTGGGGCCCTCCCAGGAGATCTACGAGGAGGTCAGGAAGGTTGGCGGGAAGAAGGTGGTCGTCGCCTCCATGGGGGCGCTGGCCGCCTCGGGAGGGTTCCTCATCGCCTGCGCCTCCGACAAGATCTACGCCAATCCCGGGACGATCACCGGCTCGATCGGCGTCATCATGAAGTTCATGAACGTGCAGGACCTGATCGAGAAGATCGGGGTGAAGGGGTTCGTGATCAAGAGCGGCGGTTTCAAGGACATCGGTTCCCCGCTCCGGGAAATGAGCCCGGAGGAGAGGAAGCTTCTCCAGAGCGTCATCGACAACGTCCACTCCCAGTTCGTGAACGCCGTGGCCGAGAGGCGCAATCTCCCGCGCGACGATGTTCTGGCGATCGCGGACGGACGGATCTTCTCCGGGGAGCAGGCCAAGGAACTCGGACTGATCGACATGCTCGGCAACCTGGAGGACGCCGTGGCCGAGGCGGGGATTTTGGCAAAGATCGACGGGGAGCCCCGAGTCGTCACCCCGCCGAAAAAAAAGTTTTCCATTCTGGAATTGCTAAGAGATGAGGCGAAAAGTATAATCGATGAACACCTGGACCGAACGCAGGTCCGGCTCGACTATCTGGCGCAATAACATACTCGGAGGGATAGGGGATGACGAAGAGCGATCTCGTGCAAACGCTTTCGGAGAAAATTTCCACATTGACCAAAAAAGAATGCGAGGTCATCGTGGATACGGTCTTCCAGAACATGAGAGCCGCCCTGCATCGGGGGGAGAAGATCGAGATCCGGGGATTTGGCAGCTTCACGGTGCGTGTCCGCCGGGCTAAGGAGGGGCGCAACCCCAAGACCGGGGAGAAAGTCTCCATCCCTGAAAAGCGGATCCCTTTCTTCAAAGTCGGCAAGGAACTGCGAGAACTGGTCAACAGCTGACCGCTTCCCATGGAAAGGATGTTTTCTCCCTGGCGGATGGAATATATCCGGGGGGGCGGTACGGGCGGATCCCGCTGCATCTTCTGCCTCGGGGAGGAGGACCGGCGGGACCCCGAGCGTCTGGTCCTGGGCATCTACCCGAACACCGTGGCGATCTGCAACCGGTACCCCTACAATAACGGGCACGTGCTCATCGCACCCCGCCGCCACGTCGCCGATCTGATTCAACTTTCGGGGGAGGAGCGCGGAGAGCTCCTATCCCTCGTCGCGCTGGGGACGAAGGTCCTGAAGGAGGAGTACTTCCCCGAGGGGTTCAATGTGGGGATGAACCTCGGCAAGGTTGCCGGGGCGGGGATTGCCGACCACCTCCACGTCCACCTCATTCCCCGCTGGGGCGGGGACACCAACTTTCTGACCTCCGTCCTGGCGACGCGCGTTCTCCCCGAGTCGCTTTCGCAGACGCACGGGCGGCTGTCGGCCCGTTTCGAAGCGCTTACACCTTAACGTCAAACGGTTTTTCGGAAGGAAGATGTCGATCCAGCTCACTCCCGCCATGCGGCAGTACGTGGAGATCAAGTCCCGGTACCGGGACTGCATCCTCTTCTTCCGCATGGGTGATTTCTACGAGATGTTCTTCGAGGACGCGATCCGGGCGTCCCGCCTGCTCGACATCGCGCTGACCTCCCGCGACAAGGAGGCGAACATTCCGATGTGCGGGGTTCCCTACCACGCCCGGAACGCCTATCTGTCGAAACTCATCCGGCAGGGGTGCAAGGTGGCGATCTGCGAGCAGCTGGAGGAGCCGGGGGGCCGGGGGCTGTTCCGCCGGGAGGTGACCGAGGTGGTGACTCCGGGCCTGGTCTTCCACGAGGAATGCCTTGACGCGCGGGGGAACAATTTCCTGGCCGCCGTGCGGACCCTGCACCCCTTCGCCTACGCGGCCCTCGACGCCACGACGGGGGAGTTTTTCTACGAGGTTTGCGGCTCGGGGGAGGCGCTGGCGGACGCCCTGTACCTGCTGTCCCCCGCCGAGCTCGTATTCCTGGAAGGAGAAGGGACGCCTCCGCCCGAGGCGGCCGGCGGGACGAAGGGGAGGCTCGGGCGGATCCTGGAGGGAACGCTCGCAACGTCGCTGTCTCCCTCAGCTGTCGGGGACTTTTCCGTCCCGGAGGGGATCGAGGGAGTGCCGGAGCGGGATCATCCGGCGCACGGCGTGGTGCGCGCCGCCCTATACTATCTGCACATGCACCAGCCCGCAGCGCTTGCGGAAGTCTCCCGGGTCTCCGAAAGGGAGGGGCGGCGGTACCTGGCGATGGACGAGACCGCGGTGCGGACGCTCGAGATCTTCTCTACCCTGTCCGGGGAGCGTAAGGGGAGCCTGCTGTGGGCCGTGGACCGGACCCGGACGCCGATGGGGGCCAGGTTGCTGCGCGCCCGGCTCTCCGCTCCGCTGGTCGACGTGGGGAGAATCGGGGAGCGGAACCAGGCGGTGGCAGAGTTTTTGGAGCACCCCGCTGACCGCAGGGAGATGGCCGACCGTCTCTCCGGGATGCCTGACCTTTCCCGGCTCGCGTCCCGACTCGCCCAGGACCGGTCGGGACCGCGGGACGTCGTCGCGCTTTCCTCCGCCCTCAAGATCCTCCCCGGCATCCGGGAGCTTCTGGCGTCCGCGGTTTCGCCGATGCTTTGCGGGGCGAGGGACCGGTTGGGAGAGCACGGGGAGGCCGTCGGGAAGATCACCGCGGCCCTCCACGAGCAGGCGCCCCCCGGGACAAAGGACGGAGGAATCATCCGTCCGGAGTACGACGCGCGCGTAGACGAGCTCTCCCACCTGCTCACCCACGGGAAGGGGATGCTCGCCGAGATGGAGGCGCGGGAGCGACAGCGGACCGGTATTCCGAACCTGAAAGTCCGGTACAACCGCGTCTTCGGATACTACCTCGAGGTGTCGCGCTCCCACCTCGACCGGGTGCCGGACGATTACATCCGGAAGCAGACCCTGGTGAACGCGGAACGGTTCATCACCCCGGAGCTCAAGGATTTCGAGGCGAAGGTGCTACGGGCCGAGGAGGAACTCCATGCCCGGGAAGAGGAGCTCTTCCTCGCGCTGAGGGAGGCGCTGAAGGTTCACCTGCCGGAGATCACCCGGGCTGCGGAGGCCGCAGGCGAGATCGATGTCCTGCTGTCGTTCTCGGATCTGGCCGCCGCGGGCGGTTACTGCCGGCCGGTCGTCACGTCCGGACGGGACATCGTCATCGAGAACGGCAGGCACCCCGTGGTCGAGCGGATCCTCGGACGCCACGCTTTCGTGCCCAACGACTGCCGGCTCGACCCCGAGGAGACGCAGATCGCCCTGATCACGGGGCCCAACATGGCGGGCAAGTCCACCTACATCCGGCAGGTGGCGCTCATCGTCCTTCTGGCCCACGTCGGGTCCTTCGTTCCCGCCGAGAGGGCGGAGATCGGCGTGGTCGACCGGATCTTTACAAGGATCGGGGCGTCCGACGACATCTCCCGGGGGGAGAGCACTTTCATGGTGGAGATGCGGGAGACCTCCCGGATCCTATCGGGACTGACGGAGCGGACGCTCGTCGTGCTCGACGAGGTGGGCAGGGGGACGAGCACCTTCGATGGCCTGAGCATCGCCTGGGCGGTGGCCGAGTTCCTCCACGAGTCCCCGCATCGGCCCAAGGTGCTCTTCGCCACGCACTTCCATGAGGTGACCGACATCGCGCGGACTGCGCGCCGGGCGAGGAACTTCCACGTTTCCGTCAGGGAGTGGCAGGGGGAGATCATCTTCCTGCGCCGCATCGACGAGGGGAGTGCGAGCAAGTCGTACGGGATCCAGGTGGCCAGGCTGGCGGGCCTGCCCGACGAAGTGATCGCACGGGCCCGAGATATTTTGAAAAACCTCGAGTCCGCCGAGTATAATGAATACGGAATGCCCAGCATCGCCGGACCGGGCGCCGCGGGGGGCATGGATTCGAGCCAGATGGAGTTGTTCGGAGGACGCAGGGAGTCCCCCGGCGAGGAAGATGTGCTCGAAGAGATCCGGAAGGCCGACTTCGACCGGTTTTCGCCCATGGACGCGCTTCTCCACCTTGCGGCGTGGAAAGAGAGGTTGTCAAAGGGAAAACGGTGAGTTTCCTCACCCGCCATCTTCTCGTGGCCGCCATCGCCGCGTCCCTGTTGTTTCCGCCCCACGTGTCGCCATCGCCCGCCCGCCTCGCCGCGGTGTCGGGTATCCGTCACTGGACGAACCAGGAGTACACCCGCGTTGTCATCGACCTCGATGAGGAGGCGAAGTACGAGGCGAATTTCCTGCCCGCCGACCCGGCGAGAAATCTGCCCCCCCGGATCTTCATCGACATCAAGAAGGCGTCCCTTCGCGACGAGATCGTCCGGCACCCGACGGAGGTGAATAACGGACTTCTCACCCGTGTTCGCGCCGGCAGGTTCCAGGCGGACGTGGTGCGGGTAGTCATCGATCTCGAACGGGAGAGCGGGTACCGCGTGTTCGACCTTTCCGGCCCGCCCCGGATCATCGTGGACGTGGAGGGGACGCCGTCGGAGAGCGCGATCCCCGATAAGGGCGGCAAGATCGTCGTCATGCTCGACCCGGGCCACGGCGGAAAAGACCCGGGGGCGGTCGGCCCCACGGGATTGCAGGAAAAGGACGTCGTGCTGACGATCGGGCGGATGGTACGGGAAAAGCTGTCCCGGGACAGGCAGTTCGACGTCGAAATGACCCGGGATTCCGACGTATTCATCCCGCTCGAGGAGCGGACCGCGATGGCGAACCAGGGTAACGCCGACATCTTCGTGTCGCTCCATATCAACTCGAGCAGGAACCGGGGGGCCCGGGGGATCTCCACCTACGTGTTGAGCCGCGCCACCGACCGGGAGGCGCTGGAGCTCGCCGCCCGCGAGAACGGGGTCTCCGTGAAGAAGCTAGCCGAGGTCAAGTTCATCATCGACGACCTGTCCACCTATGGAAGGAAAAAGGAGTCGCTCAAGCTCGCCAAGACCGTCAACGACGCCATCGTCCGGAACATCAGCAGCCGGCATGGCCCCGTGCACAACCTGGGGCTGAAGCAGGCGCCCTTCTACGTCCTTGTGGGAGCCCGGATGACGGCCGTTCTCGTGGAGACGTCCTTCATCAGCAACCGCATCGAAGAGGCCCGGTTGCGCCGCCACGCATACCAGGAGACGATTGCCGACAGCGTGGTGGAGGCCATCCGGTACTACGGGGATAACGGCGCGCTGGCCCGCGCGGGCTCGTGAGGGACCCCGTGTCCGTTCCCCTCTTTCGCTTGGATACCGTTCTGCTGGGTTTGTCCGACGGCGACCTCGTCGACTATCTCAAATCCTACCTGGCCGGGACGCTCGCCGCGGTACGCGAAGAGCAGCGCATGGGGACTGCGGGGGGGAACGTCGCCTGCCATACGCTCGCGGACGCGATGGACAACGTGCTCCGCGCCCTCCATGGCCGCGCCCGGGAGAAGTACCTGGCCTCCTCGACCGACCTGAATTACCGGATGGCGGTTATCGCCGTCGGCGGGTACGGACGGCAGGAGCTGTGCCCGAAGTCGGACATCGACCTGCTCTTCCTCCATTCGTACAAATCGGACCCGTACGTGGAGGAGGTAACGGAGCGGATCCTTTACCCTCTCTGGGACCTGGGGATGGACGTGGGGTACAGCGTCCGCAACCTAAAGGAGACGTTCAAAATGGCGGCGGCGGACGATTCGATCCGGACGGCGCTCATGGATTTCCGTTTTGTCGCGGGGCAAGAGGGATTCTTCCGGGAATCGGCGCGCGAGATCGAGAAGTTCCTCTTCTTCTCGGACGCCGACCGGTTCATCGGGAAGAAGCTCGAGGAGATGCGGAAACGCCACGCGAAATACGGAGAGACGGTCTATGTGCTGGAGCCCAACGTCAAGGAGGGGAAGGGGGGCTTGCGGGACCTTCACTCCGCCCTGTGGGTGGCGCGCGTCAAATACAAGTGCCGCAGCCTGAACGAACTGCGCACCAAGGGGGTGGTCGGCGAGAAGACCGTCCGGGCGATCGGGCATGCCCAGGACTATTTGCTCCGGATACGGAACGAGCTGCACTTTCTGGCGGGCAAGAAGACCGACGTTCTCTCCTTCGAGGTCCAGGACCCCATGGCCGAGGTCTTCCGGTACCGGGACCGCGGGAGGAACCTGGCGGTGGAGCGGTTCATGCGGACCTACTACATGAACGCCGCCATCACGGCGGGCCTTGCCGATGAGCTCCTGGAGCAGGTCGACCGCCATCTCGTGGAAGGGGTCCGAAAACCCCTCTACTCTCTTCGGAAAAAGAAGGTCGGAGGGGTCGGCGTCCTGTACAAGGGAAAGCTCAGCATCCTGGCCGGCGTCTCGTTCCAAAAGGAGCCCCTGCGGATCCTCGAGTTCTTCCGAACCATGCAGAATACCCGGGCCGTCCCCACGGCGCATGCCAAGCAGAGCATCCAGAGGGCGCTTTCGTCCCTGGGGCCCGAATTTCCCCGGGAGCCGAGAGCGACGAAGTTGTTCCTTTCGATCCTGTCGGACCCGCACTATATGCACGAGACCCTGCTCGCCATGCACGAATGCCGGTTCCTGGGGAGGTTCATTCCCGAGTTCGCCTCCCTCTCCTTCCTCGTGCAGCGGGACATCTACCACGTCTATACCGTGGACATACACCTCATTCTTGCCACGAGCATCCTCCCCGGCCTCGCGGGGATCCGGCGGCGTACAAGCGAGGAGGAGGCGTTTCTCGCCATCTACCGGTCGATCCCGCGGAAGGACCTTCTCGCGCTTGCGATCCTGTGCCACGACATCGGGAAGGGGAAGGGGCACGGTCATTCCCGCATCGGTGCGCAGATCATGGCGAGCATCGGGAAGCGGATGGGGTTTACACGGGACGAGATCGACGACCTCGTCTTCCTCGTGGAGCACCATCTCCTGATGGCGCACGTTTCCCAGCGGAGGGACATGCACGACATCGAGCTGATCATTCGCTTCTGCGAGACGGTCGACACTCCGGCGCGGCTCGACATGCTCTACCTTCTCACGTACGCCGACATGCGCGCCGTGGGTCCGGAGGTGTGGACCCAGTGGAAGGCGATGCTTCTGCTCGAGCTGTATGAGAAAGCGAAGAACGTCCTCGAGACCGGAAGGCTCAAGCGGCCGTTTACGGAGCGCCCCAGGCTGCGCCGTGAACAGGTTGCCGAGATGCTTTTGCAGTTTCCGCCCGCGGCCGTCTCGGAATACCTCTCCCGGTTCGACGACCGGTATTTTCTGGGGACACCAGACGATCGGTTCCCCGACCACCTGCGCATCCTGTCCTCCTACGACGGCGCCACCCCTCGGGTAGAGACATTCGACTCCCCCCAGTTCGGCACGTCGGAACTGATCGTCGTCTGCCCCGACCAGCACGGCCTCTTCTCCAAGATCGCCGGCACGATTTCGGCCAATGGGATCAACATCCTGAACGCTACGATCGCGACGTCGGTCGACCGCGTCGCACTCGACACCTTTTTCGTTACGTACATGGGCAAAAGCCTGAAAGACAACCCGAAGAAGGAGCGTGTGGCCGTCGACCTCTCTGCCGTCCTGCGCGGAGAAATCGATGTCGGGGAACTGATCGCCGAGAGGAAGGTCGCTCGGTTCTCCCGGGAGAAGGTGGCCAAGTTCCGCCCTACGCACGTGGTCTTCGACAACTCGGTCTCCTCCCGGTTCACCGTGGTCGACATCTTCACCTACGACCGCATCGGCCTCCTCTACGACATCACCCGCACGCTCGCCGTCCTGGGGCTCGATATCGTCCTGTCGAAGATCTCCACGAAAGCGGACCAGGTGGCCGACGTCTTCTACCTAATGGACAGGGACGGGAAGAAGATCGTCCATCCGGAACGGATCGAGGAGATCCGCCAGGCGCTCCTCGAGGCGATTGGCGACTGAGGGGGGCGGACGATGAAGGCGGGGATCCTGTCCGACTCGCATGACCAAAGGGGCATTGCCGAAGACGCCCTCGCCCTCTTCCGGGAGGAGGGGGTCGGGGTGATCCTGCACCTGGGGGATGTCTGCCGCCCGGAGACGATTGACGCGTACCGGGAGTGCGGAATCCCGCTGATCGGCGTCTACGGCAATAACGACTGCGAAAAGGACGGTCTGCAGGCCGTCTCCGGGAACGGTTTCCACCAGGGCCCCTTCATGCCCGAGATCGGCGGGCGGAAGGTCGTCATGGCCCACTCCTTCGACGAGCTCCAGGAGGAGATCGGCGAGGGGGGCAGGTTCGACCTGATCCTCTTCGGCCATACGCACCGGCCGCTGACGATGCGTATCGGGCGGGCCCTGATCCTGAACCCCGGCGAGGCATGCGGATTCGTAAGCGGGAAAGCGACCTGCGGCTTGATCGATCTCGACAAGATGGAGGCGAGCATCCGCGAAATCCGGCCAGGTGCCATGAATGGGCGGAACCTGTCGGGGGACGCCGCCCGGCAGCGCCGGATGCGGTAGGCGGGCATGGACATCGACGCCCTCGCAGACGCTTTCCTCCTCCACCTCCGGACCGAGCGGCGGCTTTCCCCCAATACCGTCGAGGCGTACGGTTTCGACATGCGGCGGTTCGCCTCGCACCTCCTCTCCGCGGGGGCCGGGCTGCCGTCCTTCTCCCGTTCCGACTTCCTCTCGTTCCTTTCTGCTCTTCGGGACAAGGGACTCTCGGCGCGCAGCGTCGCCCGCCACGTCTCCACGGTCCGGTCGTTCTTCCGCTACCTTGTCCGGGAAGGCCTCCTGTCCGCGAGCCCGATCGCAGACGCCCGGGGGCCGAAGATCGGGCGTCCCCTTCCCAAATACCTGACCCATTCCGAAGTGGAGAGTCTTCTGTCCGCCCCCGACCGGGACACGCCCGAGGGGATGCGGGACCGGGCCATGCTCGAACTCATGTACGCATCCGGCCTGCGTGCCACGGAGGTCGTGTCCCTTCGGCTCGAGAACGTGGACGGTAACGCCGGGTTCCTCCGCGTGGTCGGCAAAGGGGGGAAGGAACGGGTCGTCCCCGTCGCGCAGCCCGCACTCGAGACGCTCCAGGAGTACGTGAAGCACGGGCGGCCCCGGTTCCTCAGAAAGAAGGGCGCGGGCAACCATCTGTTTCTCTCCCGGCTGGGGCGGCCGATAACCCGGCAGACGCTCTGGAACCGGATCGGCCGGTGGGCAAGGGAGGCCGGAATCCGCGGACCGATCTCCCCGCACACGTTGCGCCACTCCTTCGCCGGGCACCTTCTGGCGGGTGGAGCGGATCTGCGGGCGGTGCAGGCGATGCTCGGGCACGCCGACATCTCGACCACCCAGATCTACACGCATGTGACGGCGGAACGGCTCCGGGAGATCCACCGGAAGCATCACCCGAGAGGGTAAGCCCCTCGTGGAAGTCATCACCACCCACATCAACGCGGACTTCGACACCATCGCCTCGATGCTGGCGGCCCGCAAGCTCTACCCCGGGGCTGTCCTGGTGCTTCCGGGCGCGAAGGAGGAGACAGTCAAGGGGTTCCTCCTCCAGTCGGCCCTGTACGCGGTAGAAATGAAGAAGGTCCGCGAGATCGACCTGGAGAAGGTAACCCGGCTGATCCTCGTCGACATCCGGAAATCGTCGCGGATCGGCCCGTTCCGGGACCTGATCGGCAAGCCAGGCGTGGACGTCCACATCTACGACCACCATCCGGAGGGAGAGGCCGACATTGAGGGGAGCCTGGAGGTGATCAAGAAAGTCGGGTCGACCACGACGATCCTCGTGGAGATCCTCAAGGAGCGAGGCATCCCGATCACGCCGGACGAGGCGACGGTGATGATGCTGGGGATTTACGAGGACACGGGGTCGCTCTCCTTCCCCTCTACGACGGTTCCGGACTACTTCGCCGCGGCGCACCTTCGGTCCTGCGGCGCCGACCTGGGGGCGGTGACGGATATCCTCGCCAAGGACTTCACTGCCGAGCAAGTCTCGCTCCTGTACGACCTCATCCAGTCGTCGAAGACGTACACCATCCATGGTGTGGAGGTGGTCATCGCGGAGGCGCGGCGGGAGGAGTACGTGGGGGACTTGGCCGTCCTGGTCCATAAGCTGCGCGATATGGAGGCGATCAGCGTCCTCTTCGCCGTCTGCCAGATGGGGGACCGGGTCGTACTGGTCGCGCGCAGCCGCAAGCCCGACGTGGACGTCGGGGTATTGATGCGCGAGTTCGGCGGCGGCGGACACCACTACGCGGCGTCGGCCACGGTCAAGGATGCAACGATCTTCCAGATCCGTGAAAAGATCCTTTCGACACTGGCGGAAAAGATCATAGCGCGGCGCACCGCGGCCGACCTCATGGCCTCCCCCGTGCGGCATGCCACGGTCGAGAACACGATGACCGATATCCACTATCTTCTGACTCGCTACAACATCAACGCCGTCCCGGTGCTAAAGGGAGAAGAGGTAATCGGCATCATCACCAGACAGGTGATCGAAAAGGCCCTTTTTCATGGACTTGGAGGTGAAAGCGTAGAGGAATACATGAATGACGATTTCGACACCGTAGCGCCCGGGGACGGGATCGAGCGGGTCCAGGAAATCATCATCGGGAAGAACCAGCGGCTGATCCCGGTTGTCTTCGATGGCCAGATAAAAGGGGTCATCACCCGGACCGGGTTCCTTCGGTTCCTCCACGACGTGCGGGACGTGGTGCCCCCGGATTCCGGAGAGGACATCCCCGCGGAAGGGGCGCTCGCCCGGCGCAAGATGGTCCACAAGCTGATGCAGGAGCTCCTTCCGGCCCGGGTGTTCGACCTGCTGGTCGGTGCCGGGGTGGTGGCGGAACGTCTCGGGATGAAGGCGTACGTCGTCGGCGGGTTCGTGCGGGACCTGGTGATGCGCAATCACAACCTCGACGTCGACATCGTGATCGAGGGGGACGGGATCGCCTTTGCGGACGCCTTATCGCAGGAGTACCCGTGCCGGGTGCGGCCCCACCACAAATTCGGGACGGCGGTCCTCGTTTTTCCGGACGACTACAAGATCGACGTCGCCACGGCGCGGGTGGAGTATTACCGTGAGCCGGCAGCGCTTCCCACTGTCGAGTACAGCAGCCTGAAGCTGGACCTGTACCGCCGGGACTTCACGATCAACACCCTGGCCGTGCGGCTGAACCCCGGCGTGTTCGGGGAGATGATCGATTTCTTCGGGGCACAGCGCGACATCAAGGAAAGGGTGCTGCGCATCCTCCACTCCCTGTCCTTCATCGAGGACCCTTCCCGGATCCTTCGGGCCACGAGGTTCGAGCGCCGGTTCGGCTTCGCGATCGGCCGGCACACCCAGAACCTCATCCGCAACGCCGTCCGGCTCGACCTGATCGCGCGGTTGCCCAAGCCCCGGCTGTGCAGCGAGCTGGAACTGATCCTCAAGGAGGAGGAGCCCATCGGGATCCTGAAGCGGCTTGCCACCTTCGGCATCGGCCCCTCCCTCCACCCGAAAATCACCCTCGACAAGGACCAGATCGCCCTGCTGGAGGACACCTCCGAAATCCTCGTGTGGTTTTCCCTTCTCTTCCTGGAGGAGAAGGTGGAACGGTGGTCGGTTCTTTTCCTGTCGCTCTTGAACCCTCTGTCTCCCGAGGAGGCGAAGCAATTTGCCGACGATTTGGGTGTGGGGCGGAAGCTTAGGGACAGGGTCCGCTTCGTAAAGGACGAGGCACCCGGCATCACACACAGGCTTCTGTCCGCCCGGGTCCTCTCGCGGAAGTTCATCTACGACTGCCTGAACCCGCTGCCGAATGAGGTAATCCTTTACCTTATGGCAAAGGCAAAAAATAACGATATTAAAAGGTATATATCCCTATATTTTACCCAGCTCAAGTACGTGCGGCCGTTTCTTACGGGGAAGGATCTTAAGGAACTGGGATATCCTCCTGGTCCCCTCTACAAGCAGGTCCAGGACGAGATCCTCGAACGAAAATTCGTGGGGGAACTGCGCACGAAGGCCGACGAGATGTCGTTCGTCCTCATGCGGTTCCCCAAGCCATAACTTCCCCGCAATCGGCAGGGGGCACCCCGTTCGCGCCTCCGATCTGGTAAAATAGATTTTTTGAGAGGAGAGAGGTTCCCCGTTGCACGATATTGCTTCGTTTCTGCACAGGATATCCGTCGAAGCGCTTCCGCTTGTGCTCGCCATCACCTTTCACGAGGCGGCGCACGGGTACGTGGCGCTTAAAAAAGGGGATCCGACCGCCCATATGCTCGGCCGGGTAACGCTCAACCCCCTGGCGCACATCGACCCGATAGGGACGATCCTGTTGCCCGCGTTCCTTATCCTTACCCGGAGCCCGTTCCTGTTCGGATGGGCCAAGCCGGTCCCGGTGAACTTCCGGCTCCTTAGGGACCAGAAGCGCGACCCGATCTACGTCGCCTCAGCCGGTGTGGTAACGAACCTGGCGCTGGCCGGCGTCTCGGGGCTGATCTTCCGGTTGATCGGGTTCTTCGACCCCTACGCCATCCAGAAGGCGTTTTACCAGGGGCTGTCGGCCCAGCCGGACGGTTCGCTCCAGATGGTATTGATCCCCGTGTCCCTGATGTGCGTGGCGTCGATCAAGTGGAACGTACTGCTGGCGATATTCAATCTGATCCCCATCCCTCCCCTTGACGGGGGGAGGATCGCGGTGGGGCTGCTTCCGTATGGTCCCTCCCAGGCACTTGCCTCAGTGGAGCGGTACGGGATTTTCATCGTCATCGCCCTGTTCATGTTCGACCCGTTTGGTATAATCCGGGGAATCATCTACCCCGTGATGACCCTGCTTTTCTCCATCTTTCTTGGTGGATTACCGTAAAGGGGGAATTTTCGTGCGCAAGCGGGTTCTAAGCGGCATGCGGCCGAGCGGCAAGCTGCACCTCGGGCACTATCTCGGCGTACTCGTGAACTGGAAGAACCTCCAGCAGGAGAACGACTGCTTCTACTTCGTGGCCGACTGGCACGCGCTCACGACCGAGTACGAGCGCACGGAGATCATCGGCGAAAGCATCGATGACATGATCATCGACTGGCTGGCTTCGGGGATCGACCCGAAACGGTCGACGATCTTCATTCAGAGCCACGTGCCGGAGCACGCCGAGCTGCACCTGCTGCTCTCCATGATCACCCCGTTGCCGTGGCTGGAGCGCAACCCCACGTACAAGGAACAGCTGCGCGAGCAGTCGTCGCGCGATCTGCAAACCTACGGATTCCTGGGGTACCCCGTCCTCCAGGCGGCGGACATCCTCATGTACGACGCGGCTCTCGTGCCCGTGGGGATCGACCAGGTCCCGCACCTGGAACTGACGCGCGAGATCGCCCGGAGATTCAACTTCCTCTACAAGGAGGTGTTCGTCATCCCGGAGGCGTTCCTCACCGAAACCCCCAAGCTTATGGGGACCGACAACCGGAAAATGAGCAAGACGTACGGCAACGCGATCCTTTTATCCGACACCGGCGAGGAAGTCTGGGCGAAGGTAAAGCCGATGGTGACCGATCCGGCGCGCGTTCGGCGCACCGACCCCGGCAATCCGGAGATCTGCAACATCTTCTCGTACCACAAGATCTTCTCCCCGCCGGAGACGATCGGGAAGGTCGATGTGGGGTGCCGCACCGCCGGGATCGGCTGCATTGAGTGCAAGAAATGGATGTACGAGAACATGGAGAAGGTTTTGGAGCCCGTCCGTGAGCGCAGGAAGCAGATCGTGGACAGCGGCGTCTCCGTACGGGATCTCCTTAAGGAAGGAACGGAGCGGGCGCGGGAGGTGGCGGCAAGGAAGATGAGAGAGGTGCGTGAAGCTGTCGGACTATAACGGAAACGGCGAAAAGCGGCTTGCCGGCGCAGGCGGAACAGGGGACGAGCCCTCCCCGGCGAACGGCCAGGTCCCGGGGATCCGGCTCCAGCTCGAGGTCTTCGAGGGACCGCTCGATCTTTTGCTCCATCTTGTCCGGGAGAACCGCCTCGACGTCTACGACATCCCCATCGCGAAGATCACGGAGCAGTATCTTGCCTACATCGACTTGATGAAGACGCTCAACCTGGACATCGCGGGGGAGTTCCTGGTAATGGCGGCGACACTTCTGTACATCAAGTCGCGGTCCTTGCTCCCCCGGCATGAGGACGAACTGGAGCCGGAGGAGGACCCGGAGGTGATGCGGGCCGAGCTCTCCCGCCGGCTGGTGGAGTATGAGCGGATGAAGGAGGCGGCGGCGCGCCTGGCCGAACGGCCGCTGCTGGGGCGCGACGTCTTCGTCCGGGATTTCCTTGGCGAGGAGATCCCCGAAGGGGAGTTGGCGATCACCGAGCTGTCGCTTGCCGACCTGATCTCGGCCTTCAAGGATGTCCTGGAGAAGATGCCGAAGGAGGAGGGGGTCGATATCTTCGTGGACCGGCTCTCCATGGCGGACGCCATCGCCTTTCTCCTCGACCGGCTGAAAGAGGAGGGGGCGATCCGGTTCGACCAGCTTCTTCTGGAGTTCACGACGAGGAACGAGATTCTCTCGTTCTTTCTTGGCATACTGGAACTTATCCGGCTGAGGACGGTGAAGGCCTACCAGGCGACCCCGATGGGGCTGATCACGATCGTGCCCGCCGTCCGGGAGGGGGAAGATGGAACAGGACCAGAATACCCCGATGCGGGGTGAGGAGGCGCCGGACAGTTCGGGGCAGCTGGCGCAACGGGACATCTCCCGGTCAGTCTCCATCCTGGAATCCCTTTTGCTCGTTTTCTCGCAGCCGCTTTCGTTCGACAGGATCGGCCAGCTCCTCGGCGGTCTCTCGAAACAGGAGGTGCGCGAAGTGGCCCAGGCCGTGCAATCGAAGTATTCGGCGGCCGGGTCGGGGATCCTCGTCGAGGAGGTGGCAAAGGGCCTCCAGCTGCGCACGAACCCCGCCAACCAGGAGTTCGTGCGTAAACTCTTCGATACGAAACCGCAACGGTTTTCCCGGCCTTCCCTGGAGACTCTGGCGGTGGTCGCCTACCGCCAGCCGGTGACCCGCCAGGAGATCGAGCAGGTACGCGGCGTGGACTGCGCCGCATCGCTTAGAACCCTCATGGAGCGCCGACTGGTCAAGGTGGTGGGGAAAAAGGACGTGCCGGGCCGGCCGTTCCTGTTCGGCACGACACGCGAGTTCCTCGAGGTCTTCTCGCTCGCAAGCCTCTCCGAGCTGCCCTCCATGCACGACATCGAGGACTTCCTCGCGGCCAAGACGGGCACGCCGGTGCCCTTGGCCCCCGATGCGCCGCAGATGTTCGCGGGATTCGGAGGCCAGGCGGGAGCGGGGGAGGAGCTGGCGGTCGAGATGGAAGAGAGTGAGCACGGGGACCTCTTCGTCACCACCACAAGCATTCTGCCGGAAGGCGTCTCCGACGACGTGTTGGTCGATGCCGCATCGAGGACGGAGGCGGACGACACCGAGATCATGCCCCTGACACCCGCCGGCAAGGGGTTTTCCAAGTTCGCCTTGTCGGGGGAGCACTTTTCATCCGACCCAGCCGAGCCGCTTGTGAGCTCTCCTTCCCCCCTCCCGAAGGTGGGGAACGACGAGGGGGATGACCAGCCGGAAGAGTAACCGGTAGAGGGATCGGCATGCCCACGGACAGGCTGAACCGCTATCTTTCCCGCGCCGCCGGGGTCTCTCGCCGCACCGCCGACGAGATGATCCGCATGGGGAGAGTGACCGTCGGCAATAAACCAATGCTCGACCCGGGGACTCTTCTGGACCCCTCCCGCGGCGAAGTCCGCATCGACGGCACTCTCCTCCTGGACGTCCCGGAGGAAAAGATCTACCTGATGGCGCACAAGCCCGACAGCGTCGTCTCCACGATGAAGGACAAGGAGGGGAGGAAGACCGCCGGATCGCTTGTCGGCGAGATCTCCTCGCGCGTCTTTCCCGTGGGGCGTCTCGACTACCACACCACGGGCCTCCTCCTGTTCACCAACGACGGCGATTTCGCCTACCGGTTCACCCACCCCAAGTTCGGCGTCGAGAAGACCTACATCGCCAAGGTAAAGGGTATCCCGACGCAGGGCAAGCTGGGCGTCCTGCGACGGGGCCTGCCGATCGACGGCGTGATGACCAACCCCGCGAAGGTCAACTTTCTGGAGGCACGGGAAGGGAAGGCGTGGATCTCGATCCGGATCGCCGAGGGGCGGCACCACCAGGTCCGCAAGATGTTCGAAGCGATCGGTCACCGGGTGATGAAACTTCGCAGGGTGGCGATCGGTCCGCAGGAGCTGTTAAACGTGGAGCCGGGGGATTGGCGCTACCTGACGGGGAAGGAAGTGAGGACCCTGTTCACCTACGTTGAGCAGAAAGAGCGGGAGGCGGCGCATGCGCCGAAACCGAAAAGGACCGTAACCTCCGCGCCCCCCAGAGAGCGCAAGGGCCCGCGGCAGCCGAAACCGGAGTGGAAGCGCCCTCCGAAGGGAATTCCGAAAGGACCAGGATCTCCGAGCGGAACCAGGCCGCGGAAACAAAGACGGCCCCCGTCCCTAGACAGAAATAAATAGGCAGGATAACCGTTTTTCCCGCTTTAAAACTTGACGCCGCGACGCTTAGGGTGTTTAATAGCTTTTTCATGGCGCGGGGTGGAGCAGTCAGGTAGCTCGTCGGGCTCATAACCCGAAGGTCACTGGTTCAAATCCAGTCCCCGCTACCAATCAATCCAAGGGGTTACGGGTTCCCGTAGACCCTATGTTCATTGTCTTTCGACCAGGGGTAGGGATCATGTTGTAAGAAGGTAAAAAGGGGAGCAGGGGAGACCTTCGGGGGCCCACCCCGAAGGTCCGTCTGTTTTCTTGTTTTATATTCGTCAATATAAATAGATAGTTGCCTAGCCCACTGCGCAGATCCCGGCCCTCAGTGTGCCCCGGTTGTGCCCGTCCGGTTTGCCATCTCCTTTCGCAGAGAGCCATCCCCCCCCATAGGTCCACATTCTTCAATACAAAAATATAATCTTTCTTGGGCGGGTCAATTTCCGCAGCAGCTAAAGATCGAATTGCATTCCCTCGGCGATCGCAAGACAATCCATCGAGCTTCCCGCTAGGCGGATGCGATCTCGGCAGCGTTTCACCTGCTGGTCTAGGTCATCGTCGCTGCGGTTCGGGTCGTGATGGAAGAGGCCGAGACGACTTACCCCGGCTTCGATGGCCAGATCCGTGGCATCGGCGAAGGTGGAGTGGCCCCACCCACGAGTATGTTCGTATTCCTCCTCCGTGTATTGGGCATCGTGAAACAACAGGTCCGCGCCTCGGCAGAAACTCGCGTACTGCTCCCACCCCAGCCCGCCCTCGTGCGGGAAACGGAGCTCGTTGTCGGTCAGAAACACGAAGGTCTTTTCTTGCTCGACGAACTTGAAGCCATATCCGCCATTGGGGTGACTGAGGACCACGGGAAATATCTTCAGCCCGTCCAGGTTGCAGTGGCCGGGTTCCATGTGCGGTCGTTGGCAGTGGAAATCGAATTTCGCCTTCAGGCGCTTGAAGTCCACAGGAAAGTAGGGCGCCCTCATCTGGTCGGTGATGCAGCTTTTCAGGAAGTCCTGCGCATGGGGGCCGCTGCAGAAGGTGATGGAGGAATTGTAGGAATAGGCTGGCTCAAAAAAGGGGAATCCGGCCAGATGGTCCCAGTGAGAATGGGTGAAAAAAAAGTGGATCGGGGGAAGATCCTTTTCCCGGGACAGGGTCCTGCCGAGATTGCGCACTCCCGAGCCGGCGTCGACGATGGTGATCAGTCCCGTGTTTGTTCTTAGCTCGAGGCATGTTGTGTTTCCGCCGTAGCGCAGGGTGGTGGAGCCCGGCGCGGCGATGGAACCTCGGCAGCCCCAGACTTTGATCCGCATGCCTCTTTCTCCTTCTTTTGTCTACCTATATCACAAACGGCGGTTGCGACCGCGGTGAATCGACCCCACGCGACCCCACTCACCCGGCCTTCCGTTCGGACGCGCCCTTAGCTCAGCTGGATAGAGCACTTGACTACGAATTA
>DATHRT010000050.1:0-7201 GCA_035464915.1 Candidatus Limnocylindria bacterium | reverse complement strand
TGCATTCGTTCGCGGTCACCTTCGGGTTCCCGCCGAAAGCGGCCACCGACGCCTCGAAGATGTCGGCAAGCAAACGCGAGGAGGAGAGAATCTCCGCGTCGTAACGGGGGATACCGTGCCGGGAGGACAGACGCGCGATCTTCTCCCCGGGAAGTTCCGGGATCGTTTTCCCAAGCTCCTCGACCCAGGCGGCATCGACGTGGAGCGGGAGCAGATCCGGGTCGGGAAAGTACCGGTAGTCATGCGCCTCCTCCTTGCCGCGCATGGATACGGTCACGCCGGCGTCCGCGTCCCAAAGTCTCGTTTCCTGGATGACCGCGCCGCCGTCCTCGATTACCCCGATCTGCCGGCGGATCTCGTGCTCGAGGGCCTTCTCCACGTTCCGGAAGGAATTCATGTTCTTGAGCTCCGTCCGGGTCCCGAACTCCGTCCTTCCTTTCGGCCGGACGGACACGTTCGCGTCGCAGCGGAACGACCCTTCCTCCATATTCCCGTCGCAGACCTCCAGGTAGACGAGGATGTCCCGAAGCCGGCGAAGGTAGGCTCCTCCTTCCTCCGGCGTCCGGATGTCCGGTTCGGAGACGATCTCCATGAGAGGGACCGAGCAGCGGTTGAGGTCGGCAAGCGACGTCTGCGCTCCCGCGAAGGCCCCGGCGTGAATGAGTTTTCCGGCGTCCTCCTCCAGATGAATACGGGTGATCCCGATCCGCCGGCTCGTGCCGTTTTCCTCGATGTCGATGTGGCCGGAGATGGCCAGGGGGAGCTCGTACTGCGAAATCTGGTAGGCCTTCGGCAGATCCGGATAGAAGTAGTTTTTCCGCGCGAAGACGCTTCTTTCCTGTACCTTGCAGGAGGTAGCCAGCGCCGTCCGGATGGCGAACTCCACCGCCCTGCGGTTCAGGACGGGCAATACGCCCGGCATCCCCGTGCAGACCGGGCAGGTGTTCTCGTTGGGCGCCGCCCCGAACGTCGCCGGGCAGGGACAGAAGATCTTGCTCTCCGTCGCCAGCTGGGCGTGCACCTCCAGGCCGATGACCGTTTCAAACTCCATCCCTTGATTATCCCTCCAGCGGCGCCACCCGCGGCAGCGGAATCTCCCGCTCGATCGCGGCGGCGGCGGCAAAGAGCGCCTCTTCGTCGAAATGCTTCCCCAGCAACTGGGCTCCGATCGGAAGTCCGTCGGGCGACATGCCGCACGGCACGGAGATCCCGGGTATGCCCGCCAGATTGCAAGGGATCGTGTAGATGTCCGACAGGTACATGGTCAGCGGGTCGTCCACCTTCTCCCCGATGCGGAAAGCCGGTGTGGGGGCGGTGGGGGTCAGGATCACGTCGACCCCGGAGAACGCCTCGGTGAAGTCCCGCCGAAGGAGCGTGCGCACCTTCTGCGCTTTCCCGTAATACGCCTCGTAGTATCCCGCGGACAGCACGTAGGTCCCGATCATGATCCGCCGCTTGACCTCCGCTCCGAACCCCTCTCCGCGGGTCCGGGACATCATCTCGATCAGCCCCGTCCCTCCGTCCGCCCGATAGCCGTACCGGACCCCGTCGTACCGGGCGAGGTTGGAAGAAGCTTCCGCGGGGGCAATGATGTAATACGTCGAGAGGGCGTACTCCGTGTGGGGGAGGGAAATCTCCACCGCCTCGGCCCCGCGGGAGAGAAGCGCCTTCAGCGCTCTCTCCACCGCCTCCCTGACGGACGCGTCCAGCCCCTCCGCGAAGTACTCCCGCGGCAGCCCCACCCGCATCCCCTTCACATCCTTTTCTGTCGCAGCGAGGAAGTCCGGAACCGGAATGTCGACCGACGTGGAGTCCCTCCGGTCGTGCCCCGCGATGACCCCGAGGACGACTGCCGCATCCGGGACGGTGCGGGCAATCGGCCCTCCCTGGTCCAGGGAGGACGCGAAAGCGATCATGCCGTAGCGGGAGACGCGGCCGTAGGTCGGTTTCATCCCCACGACGCCGCACAGGGACGCGGGCTGGCGAATCGAGCCGCCCGTGTCCGTCCCCACACCGGCGAAACAGGTCCCCGCCGCCACGGCGGCCGCCGTCCCTCCGGAGGAACCTCCGGGTATCCTGTCGGTCGCCCACGGGTTGCGCGTTGGGCCGAACCACGACGTCTCCGTCGAGGATCCCATCGCGAACTCATCCATGTTGTGCTTCCCCAGGAGTACCGCTCCTGCTTCCCGGATCTTCTTCGTGACCGTGGCATCGTACGGCGGATCGAAATCGCCGAGGATCCGGCTTCCGCAGGTGGTGCGGATCCCCTTCGTACAGAAGATGTCCTTGAGCGCCACGGGGACGCCGTGCAGCGGACCCCGGAGGTGTCCCCCCGCAAGTTCTTCGTCGCAGGCAGCCGCCTCCTGCATCGCGGCCTCCGGGAGAGCCGTGATGTAGACGTGGATCTGCGGATCGATCCGTTCGATCCGGGAAAGAAGCGCGCGGGTGAGCTCCCGCGAGGAGATCTCCTTGTCGCGGATAGCCCGCGCGGCCTCGAGAAGGGTCCATGCGTGCACGGGAATGCCTGCCATCGGTTTTAGTCCTCGATGATCCGGGGCACGCGGAAGAAGTCTTCTTCCCGATCGGGGGCGTTCTTCAGAATCTCCTCCTTCTCCCCGAAGGGCTGGACGGAGTCGTCGCGAAAGGGAGTTCCCATCTCAATGGCGTGGGAGGTCGGCACGACTCCTGAGGTGTCGAGACGGTCGAGCTGCCGGATATAGGAGAGGATGCTGTCGAGCTGCTCCCTTATCTTATCCCCCTCGGCCGAGGAGAGCGCCAGCCGGGCGAGCCGGGCCACCTGCAACACCTCTTCCCTGGTAATCGCCATCCGAATCCCCCTGTTTTCGTAAGATTTTCACTGTACCACAGGAGCCGGAAGATGCGCAAAAACCGCGGCAGGTTCCGGGCGGAAAACGGGAGTATCATGGGCGGATGGGCACCCGTCGCTACTTCGCCACAACGAGCAAGGGACTTGAGACCGTTCTGGCAGGGGAGGTCCGGACCCTGGGAGGGAAGGAGATCGCGGCGGTGACGGGAGGCGTTTCCTTTTCCGGGGACACCGCGCTGGGCTACCGGGCAAACCTTTGGCTTAGGACGGCAAACCGCGTTCTCCTTTTCCTGTCGGAGTTTACGGCTCCCACACCGGACGCGCTCTACGAGGGTGTGAAGGCCGTTCCCTGGCCGGAGATCTTTCCGGTCCAAAAATCGATCGCCTTCGACGCGACGGTGCGCGACTCAGGGATAACCCACTCCCGCTTCGCTGCCCAGAAAGCAAAGGATGCGGTCGCGGACCGGTTCCGGGAAACGTACGGGGCTAGGCCCGATGTCGACCTGCTCGCTCCGGATGTGCGGATCAATCTGCGGATCGTGCGTGATTCCTGCACCCTTTCGCTGGACCTGTCCGGGGAAAGCCTGAACCGGCGAGGATACCGGGGCGACCCGGAAGAAGCGTCGCTCCGGGAGACACTTGCCGCCGGGATGGTTCTCCTGACCGGTTGGGACGGGAACACCCCCCTCGTCGACCCGGCATGCGGAGCCGGGACGATCCCCATCGAGGCAGCGCTCCTGGCCGCCGACCGGGCACCGGGACTATTACGATCCTCTTTCGGATTCCAGCGCCTGGCCGGGTATGATCGGAAGGTGTGGGAGAGGATGGTCGCCGAGGCGCGGGAGCAGGCGCAGGCGGCTCCCCCATCGCGGATCGGGGGATCCGACCGTTCCGGAGAGGCGGTCCGGGGCGCACTGCGGAACGCCCGCCGCGCCGGAGTTTCCGGTGCCGTTTTGTTCCGCACCCTCGACATCCGGGAGTTCGCTCCAGAAGGGCCTCCGGGGACGATCCTGTGCAACCCCCCCTACGGGGTGCGGATTACGGGGGGACCGGAGGCCGAGGCATTCTACCGGGCGATGGGGGAAGCGTTCAAGAAACGATGCCGGGGCTGGACCGCCTGGGTTCTCTCCGGGAACCCGGAGGTGACCCGGTTCATCGGGCTGAAAGCGTCGCGCCGGATCCCGCTGATGAACGGCCCGATCGACTGCCGGCTGCTGAAATACGAACTCTACTGAAACAGGAGGGACTGATGGCGAACGAGAAACCGGTCGAGATCCAGGTTGCTTTCCCCGAGCATTTACGCGGCGGGGTATACTCCAACAACATGATCGTGGCACATACCCGGGAGGAGTTCTTCCTCGACTTCCTGATGGTCGCGCCGCCGACGGGGACCGTCACCGCCCGGGTCATCCTCTCGCCGGGACACGTCAAGCGCGTGGTGGCCGCGCTCCAGGAAAACCTCGCGAAGTACGAGGCGGCCTTCGGCCCGATCCGGGCCGCCGAGGCCCCGCAGGGGAAGATCGGGATCAACTGAATGAAATGGACCGAGGAGGTCCTCTTGGCGTGACGACTACAACGGAGTCTTTTCCCAATCTGCCCCGCCCCGTCTGGTTTCTTGCCGGGATCATCGTCGTTCTTTTTATCGGGCTCACCGATTACGCAACCGGGGAGGAGATCAGCTTCTCGATCTTCTACCTGTTCCCCGTTGCCATTACGACATGGTTCATGGGGAGGAATACGGGGCTTTTTTTTGCGGTGATCAGCGCGGGCTGCTGGCTCGCGGCGGACCTTTTCGGAGGACACGGTTACTCCCATCCCGCAATCCCCTACTGGAACATGCTCGTCCGGTTCGGCTTCTTTCTCGTCATCCTGATCATTCTCTCCCGGCTGAAGGTCGCTTACGAGCACGTGAAGACCCTGTCCAGCGTCGATCCTCTGACGGGTGTGCTCAACGGAAGGGCCTTTCAGGAACGGGCGAACGCCGAGATCGAACGGGCCCGCAGGTACGGCCACCCGTTTACCGTGGCGTACATCGACCTGGACAATTTCAAGGTGGTCAATGACCGTTTCGGGCACAGCACGGGAAACACCGTTCTTTGCACGGTTGCGGATACCGCCAGCGGGAATCTCCGCGCGACGGACATCGTGGCCCGTCTCGGGGGAGACGAGTTCGCCCTTCTTTTCCCGGAAACCGGGGAGGAATCCGCCCGCGCGGTTCTTTCCAAGCTTCGGAACATGGTTTCGGGTTCCATGCAGGCGAACGGCTGGCCGGTGACGCTAAGCATCGGTGCCGTCACGTTCCATAAGCCGCCGGACTCGGTCGACCGGATGCTTAAGACGGCGGATGAACTCATGTACGCGGCTAAGCACGACGGAAAGAGCCAAATCCGGCACGAGGTCCACGGAGGGTGAGGAAGGAAAATTCCGCACCCATCCGATCGGGGTCGTCCGGTCGGCGATCCGGACGCCCGGGGATGGCCCATGCGCCACGCGCGCCGGGATGGGACGGAAGACCGAAGCCCGCCTTACCGCCCCGGGGGCCGGGCGAGCCGGAGCCGGCCGGCCAGATCGTCGATGAACTGCCGCGCGACGCGGCCGCTGCGATGCCCGTTTTCCATCGCCCAGCGAAGGGCCTCCTCGTGCAGCCGCTCCCGTTCCAGGGGTAGACCGAGTCGCGACGCCATTTGATCGACCACGGCAAGATACCTCTCCTGGTCGAATCGGGGGAATCCCAGCCTCACGCCGAACCGGTCGGCGAGGCCGAGCTTTTCCGACACGGCCTCCTCCGGGTGGATCTCCTCAACGCCTGTGTTGTCCGACATCGGTTCCGGCATCAGATGCCGCCGGTTGGAGGTCGCATAGATCAGGACGTTGGCCGGCCGCTCTTCGAGGCCGCCGTCGAGCAGAGTCTTCAAGACCCGGTAGTCGTCCTCCCGTTCCCCGAAGGAGAGGTCGTCGCAGAATACGACGAACCGGAACGGGACGTCCCGAAGCATCGCAGCGAGGGCGGGCAGGCTCAGCATGTCCCAGCGCCTAACCTCCACGAGCCGCAGGCCGCCGGGAGCGAACCGATTCAGAAGCCCCTTGATGCATGAAGACTTTCCGTTTCCCCGTTCGCCCCAAAGGAGGACGTCATTCGCCGGATTACCGGCCACGAACTGCGCCGTGTTCCGGACGAGGACCTCCTTGGCGTCGTCGATCCCCACCAGATCATCGAGGTCCACCAGGTGGGGATGCGCGATCGGCGCGAGTTTTCCGATCGTTCCGTGCTTCTCCCAGCGGAAAGCCCAATATCTCTCGAAGGCGGCCGGGTCGGGGGGAAGGGATGGGCCCAAGCCATCCAGGAGTCGTCCGGCCCTGTCCAAAAGCCCCTCCATTCTCGTCAACACGGCCGTCCAGCGTCCGTCCTCTCTCATGTCCCTCTCCCGTAACCGGACGGTATGGGCGCCGCAGGTACCAGCGCCAGGGTGACCATCGCCTTGGCCACCAGCTTCTCGTTCCCGTCGCGCTGCGCGTAGACCTCCGACTCCGCCACGTTGAGGGTCCTGCCCTGCCTCAGGACCGCCGCACGGCAACGGAGACGTTCTCCCAGCGCAGGCCGCAGGAAGTTGATCTTGAACTCGACGGTCAGGATAAGCTCCTCTTCCGCGGCAAGCGTGCCCGCGGCTCCTCCGGCAGTGTGGTCGGCCATAGTCGCCTGCACCCCCGCGTGGACGTACCCATCCTGCTGCAGATGTTTGGGAAGGACCTCCAGGGCGGACTCGCACCAGCCCGGCCCCAGGTCGCTTAAGCCTATTCCCAGGTCTTCTATGAAGGCGGCCCGTTGAAAGATCTCCCGCACCTTCCCGGGGAAGTCAGGCGTTCTGGGCTTCAAGGGAGGGTCACCGCCCCTGGCCCTGAACGCCGAAGCGGGCAAGCACGGCGTCGAGCCGGCGGCGTCCTGTCGCGGTCTCCTCGAACGGGTCCTCCTTGAGCCGGTGGGGAAGCGACATCCGAAAAGCCTCCGCCAGGCACTCCTCGTCGGGGACCTCGATCCCCTTGATCGCCGCGAGGGCCTTCGCGCTCTTCAGGATCGTGATGTCCCCGCGGTGCCCGGCGACCCCGAGCTCCGAGACGACTTCCACCACCGCCTGCAGGACGTCGTCGGACACACGCACGGAGGGAAGCGCCCGACGGGCCGATACGAGCTGTTCCCGGAGGGCCTCGTCCTTTTCCCCCCACTCCGCAAGGAACTCGGGCTCCTCCCGCTCGAAGGAGATAACCCGTTCCACGATCTGCTTCCGCAGCACGATCTCCTTCTCCCCGGAAACCTCCACGCACAGACCGAAACGGTCCAAAAGCTGCGGCCGAAGCTCCCCTTCCTCCGGGTTCATC
>DATHRT010000049.1:0-3923 GCA_035464915.1 Candidatus Limnocylindria bacterium | reverse complement strand
CTACCCCCGGATCCGTTTCCGGATCGTTTCCCAGGTCCTGGTTCCGAGAAAACTCTCCGGGATATTTCCCGCCATTCTGCCAAACAGCGCATACGGCAAGGCGAAGGTCAGCAGGTTCTTTTCCACGTAGGGCCGGGCCGACGGGTCGAACAGTCCCATCACCGCCCTCGGGTCGGGCCGTTCCCCTTCCGCAAGCGGCAGGGTGACGATGGCCCCGCAGCCGGAGGAAAACGGTGTCGTCACCGCGTCGTCGTTCCGGTCGAAGGAGGCAAGGAAGTGGAGGCCCGCGATAAGGTCCGGGGACGCGAAGAAGATGACGACTTCCGGATCGTCCGGGAGGTGCGGCATGTCGGCCCGGGTGAACAGTCCGTACCGTTTGGGCGCCTGCCGGCCGGGCAAACGGGCGAAATATGCGCGCGCCAGTTCGGGAGTCTTGAGGTAGCGCTCGCCTTCCATCTTCCCGGCGATCCCGCAGGACAGGAAGTATTCGATTCCCTCCCGCGGCTGGTCGAGGAACCCGAGGTAATACCCTCCCCCTGCGCACCCGTATTGCGACGCGGAGAGCGCCAGCGGCCTCCCCTCCGCCCTCGTCTTCGCGAGAAGGGCGAAGACGCAAACCCGGGTGGCCTCCGGGGGAAGCATCGTTCCCTCCGGCAGGCTGTCCGTGTACCGGAACAACACCGGATATTCCGCCATTCCGAACGCTTCCATGAACGAGTCGATCTTTGCCTTCATCGCCGCTTCTCCTTACGATAAAGTCTTCCATCCTTGACCGGCCGCGAAAATACGCGAGAATGATATCATGCATCCCACAATATCCGAGGCACTGCGGAAGTCGCCTATGTTCGCCAACCTCCCTCCGGAAGACCTCGCCCGTATAATCGATATATCCTCCTTGCGCCATTACGCGAAGCGGGAGACGGTTTTCCGGGAGGGAGACCGCGCGGACGGATTCTTCGTGGCCGTTTCGGGAAGCGTCAAGGTCTTCAAGATCTCCGAGGACGGGAAGGAGCAGATTCTCCACATCCTCGAGGCGGGCCAGTCCTTCGCGGAGGCGACCATCTTCGAGGGAGGAGGCTTCCCCGCGAGCGCCGAGGCGCTCTGCAAAAGCGATCTCCTGTTCCTCCCGAAGCGTCCGTTCATCGAACTGCTCGAGAAAAACCCGGGGATGGTCCTCCGCGTGCTCGCATCCCTGTCCAAGTGGCTGAAAAGGATGACGGACCTCGTGGAGAACCTCGCGCTCCGGGACGTGGAGGCCCGCCTTGTGTTTTTCGTGGCCGAGGAGATGAAGAGCCGGGGGCAGGCGCTCCGGGACGGGGCGGTGTACGAGATCCCCGTCAGCAAGAACGTGCTGGCGTCCCGCCTGGGAACCGTTCCGGAGACGTTCTCCCGCACGCTCAAGAAATTGCAGGAGGAAGGGAAGATCCGGGTCAAGGGAAACCAGATCCGGATCCTCAAGGCGCAATCCCTTTTCGGAGCGCTGGCGCGCTGAATGCTCGAATTATCCAACACGCGAGGAGGGGAGCATGATGAGACAGTGGGTATGGGCAGCGACGGCGTTGGGCATCATCGCGTTTTCCGCCGGGACCGTTTTTTCGGCGACGGCGCAAAAGGAGGTTGCGATACCCGAGGGAAGCAAGGTGTGCGTCGACTGCCACCAAAAGGAGAAGGTGGCGGCCACGGCGATCGAGGAGTGGAAGCACAGCACCCACGCCGCGGAGGGCGTGGGCTGTCTCGATTGCCACGAGGCGAAGAGGGAGGACAGGGACGCGTTCGATCATTACGGGAAACTTGTCGCCACGATCGTGACGCCGAACGACTGCGCGCAGTGCCACGAGAAGGAGTCCAAGCAGTTCCAGGGAAGCCACCACGCCAAGGCCGGGGACATCCTGGGAAGCCTCGACAACTTCCTGGGGGAGGTGGTCGAGGGGCCGCCTGCCGCAATCTCCGGGTGCAAGCAGTGCCACGGAAGCATCGTGAAGATCCTCCCGAACGGCAAGGTGGACCCGACCACCTGGCCCAACACCGGCATCGGCCGGATCAACCCGGACGGATCGAAGGGATCGTGCACCGCGTGCCACTCCCGCCACCTGTTCAGCGCGAAGGTGGCCCGCTCCCCCGAGTCGTGCGGGAAGTGCCACCTGGGGCCCGACCACCCGCAGAAGGAGATCTACGACGAGTCCAAGCACGGAATCGCCTTTTACGCGAACAGGGACCGGATGAACCTCGACTCCCGATCGTGGGTCCTGGGGCAGGACTACACGGCCGCGCCTACCTGCGCCACCTGTCACTTGAGTGCGACCGTCGACCTCCCCGTCACCCATGACCCGGGAGAGAGGATCTCCTGGACGCTCCGGCCGGCGATCTCGAAGAAGCTCGAGAACTGGGAAACGAAGCGGAACACGATGAAGACCGTGTGCGTCAACTGCCACAACCGGAAGTTCTCGGACGCCTTCTTCACCCAGTACGACATCACGGTCGAGCTCTACAACGAAAAGTTCGCCAAGCCGGGCGCGGAGCTGATGAAGAAGCTTCGCGACGCGGGGAAACTCACGCCGACCCAGTTCGACGAAAAGATCGAATGGACCTGGTTCCTCCTGTGGCATCACGAGGGACGCAGGGCCCGCCACGGGGCGTCGATGATGGCCCCCGACTACACGCAGTGGCACGGGTTCTTCGAGGTCGCGGAGCGGTTCTACATGGAGCTTCTCCCCGAGGCAGAGGAGCTTTTTCCGGGCTCGACCGACTTCATCCTCGCCCAGGACCAGCACAAGTGGAAGAAGGGGATCAGCAAGGAGGAGCGGGACAAGATGCAGAAATTCTACGAGGAGCGATACGGAAAGTAGCATGAGTTATTTGGCGGGAAAAACAGCCATACCGTTCAACCTTCGGGACAGCAGCGGGAAAACCCACCTGCTCGACGCCTACCAGGGGAGTTGGCTGTTGATGGTGTTTCATCGCCATCTCGGCTGACTCCCTTGCCGGGCGCACATCACGCAGTTGCGTGATCAGGAAGAGGAGTTCAGCAAGCGGAACGTAAAGATCGCAGTGGTCACATTTGAAGCCGGCTTTCTTGCGCGCAGTTACGTTGAAGAGACTGCATTGACCTGGCCTCTTCTTGTCGATGATACCCGCGAAACGTACAGGAACTATGGCATGCTCTCCGCTTCCTTTTGGGATGTCTGGGGTCCGAAAACGTGGTGGGCTTATCTGAAGGAGATCGTGAAGGGGAAGAAGCTAATAAAGTCGGAAGGGGATATCTTCCAGCGCGGCGGAGATGTGCTGATCGATCCGGGCGGTACCGTCCAGCTGCATCATATCGGCGTCGGCCCGGCAGATCGTCCGACCGTCGAGGCGTTGTTGAAAAAGATAGATTCCGTTTAGGAACATCTAAGCAAGGCATAACCGAAAATTCCTCCCACAAAGGTCTTCCGGACTGGTACCGGGCGCATATCTCCCTTGCGTAAGGGAAGCGCCTGTTAGGGGTCAGTACCGATTTCCGAGATATATCCCATAGACATGGTCAGCAATTATTTGTTGACATATCCTATGGGCATTGTAGTATATTTACCCGTAGTCCAGACAAAAGCTCAAAAGGAGCCAGAAATGAAGAAGATTACCATCCATTCCTGCATCGCACTCCTGTCCCTTCTGCTCTTTCTGCCTGCCGGCTCATATGCCGAGCAGGCCGGGTATAAAGGGTTTCCCCGCGGCAATGCTCTGATCACCGTCCAGGAACTGAAAGGCCTGCTGGATGCCGGTGACCCGAGACTGGTCGTCATTGCGGCGGAAGACAGCGTGGGATACCGCACGGGGCACATCCCGGGCGCCTACCAGCTGGACCGCCCCGACTACGCAGCGTCTCCCGACACCCAAAACGGCGTCACGGGAAACATCATCGATGCAACCGGGTTCACGGAGTT
>DATHRT010000048.1:0-40895 GCA_035464915.1 Candidatus Limnocylindria bacterium | reverse complement strand
AATAGCAAATGAACCCGAGCAGCATCCCGATCAGGAAGGCGAGGGGAATGGCGAGGATGGGGCTTGCTCCCAGGGAGTTGAACGTCCAGAGCGCGGTGAACGCCCCCACCATGATGAACTGCCCGTGTCCCACGTTGACGACCTTCAGCGTGCCGAAGATGAGGCTCAAGCCCATCGTCGCCATCCCGTAGATCCCGCCGAGAATCAGACCCTGGATCAGGTTCCCCATCAATTGCTCGAAGACCATACCGTTCCCCCGCACGGCCTGAGAAAGAACCGCGCTATGGCAAGCATGGGAATCTCCCCGGGGGTGACGCGACCCCCGGGGAGGGAAATCGTCGGGACGAGCGGAACGTTCCCCCCGTCCCCTCCTAACGTTACTTCTTGGGTACCGCCTTTACGCCCTTGGCTTTTTCGGCAAACGTGGGCATCGGGTACACGAAATCTCCGGTTTTCGCCGATTCGGGCCATACGATGACTCTCTTCCCGAACTGCCACTGGACGTCGACCATGTCGTGTCCGACCTGCAATCCCGTGTCGTCGATCTCCCAGGAGCCGTAGAACGACATGAACGTGGTCTCTCCGAGGGCTTTCCTCACCTTGTCGGAATCGAGGCTGTCCGCCTTCTCGATTCCCTTGACCAGAGCGAGGATGGACGCTCCCGCCTCGGCGGCATGATAATCGGGAAGGATATCATCGTTGCCGACGGCTTTCTTGAAGAGCGCCACGAATTCATACTGCGACGGTCCGATCCATCCCAATCCTGCTGTTTTCGCGGCTTCCGGAGAAAAGGTGACCCCGTACTCCCAGTGGGAGGGCCCCATGACGCCTTCCGCGTTGGTCGTGAGCGCCTCGTAGAATGCGGGCAGGGTGGCAGACGCAATAAGCGACAGGGCTTTCGGGTTGATGTCCAGGTCGGCGAGCTGCCGGTTGAAGAGCTGGCCGTCCTGGAAGTGGCCGCCGCCGATGACGAAATCGGGTTTCGCCGCAGCCATGGCGGAAAGCAGCGGGGTAAGATCGGTTACGCCCTTCGGGTAGGTCCGCTGGAAGACGATTTCAAAGCCGAGCTTCTTGGCATACGACTCGGCCCCCGCCATTACGTCCCGGGCGAATTCGTCGTCTTCGTACACCAGGGCGACCTTTTTCGCGGTAGGGTCCGTCTTCTTGATCATGTTGAGGGTCCCCCGGTGATAGTTCGATGCGGGACCGATCGTCTGCACGATATACTGGAACCCCTGCTTGAAGATCTTGTTGCTCGCGCCGCCGTGATCCATGTAGATCATCCTGTATTTTTCGGCGACCGGGGCGCCGGCCAGGGTCAGCCCGGAGGTGTAGGGGGCCAGCGTGAAGTGCACCTTGTCCACGGTGATCAGCCTTTCCAGGAGGCTGGTCACGGCTTCCTTCTTGGATTCGCAATCGTATTTGATGTATTCCAGGGGCACTCTTTTCCCGCCGAGCTTCACGCCGCCGTAGGAGTTGTTGACCCAGTCGACGATCGCTTCGACCCCGCCTACCGACTGTCCTCCTGCTTTTGCGTGTTTCCCCGAGATGGTGGCGGGCTCGCCGATGAGGATTTTTGCCGGAACATCTGGAGCTGCGAAAACCGATGGTGCGAATACAAACCCGATAAGAGCAGCAAGGCAAAACACGGTTGCAAGAATCCGGTTTTTCATTCTCTCCTCCCCTTTGAATTTGTTCTCCTGCTTTAGGTAAAACGAAACGCCGTCTTTCCTCGCCAAGACGACAGTTCCCTGGAAATATTCGATTTTATTTTACTTTTCTACCAAAAGAAATGGATGGAATCTTTCCCTAAAATAGGGGATGGAGCGATGCGGTGTCAAGTGAATCGTTCCGGCCAAGGAGAAACGGTCCCCTCACCCCACCATGTTCAAGCCCCCGTTGACGCTTACTATCTGGCCCGTGATGTAGGAAGCCTCGTCCGAGGCGAGGAACCGGATGGCCGAGGCGATCTCTCCCGGGTCCCCCAGTCTCTTGAAGGGTATCCCGCGCTGCATCGCCCCGATGATCTTCGCACCCTCCTCCCCCTGGAAGTTCTCTGCAAGGAGGGGAGTGTCCGTCGGGCCCGGGCAGATGCAGTTGACCCGGATTCCGTGCCGTGCGACCTCGCGGGCGACCGCCTTGGTAAAGGCGATCACCCCCCCCTTCGCGGCGGAGTAGACCGCCTCCCCCGAACTTCCGACGCGTCCTGCGTCCGACGCGACATTCACGATCGCCCCCCCGGCATCCCCGGTGTGCATCCCCTCGAGGGCCACGCGCGTGCCGTGGATCGTCCCCATCAGGTTGATTCCCAACACCTTTTCCCAGTCCGAAGGAGCCGTCGAGAGAAACGGGGCGATCCGGTCCCATCCCGCGTTGTTCACCCAGATGTCCAGCCTGCCGAACTCCTCCCGGACCTTTTCTCCCGCCTCCTGAACCCGCCGGTAGGAGGAGACGTCGGCCAGGACGTGAAGAAACCGTGCGCCGGCCTTATGCCCCACCACCGCCAGATGCTCCGCCGCCTCGTCCCGGATGTCCAGGACCGCCACGTGCACCCCTTCCTGGAGGAACCGGACCGCTAGCGCGAACCCGATCCCCCTGGCTCCTCCCGTGACCACCGCCACTTTTCCCTTCATGAGAATCCCCCTTCCGGGACCGCCGTTTATCCCGGCTGTGTCGAGAGGAAACAGCCTAACATTGACTTTTCCGGATGGCTATACTACCGTCGTCCCCATGCGGCGGACGCTCCACCTCCTCGTCATTCTGACGGCCGCTGCCTCCGTCTTCCTCTCCTGTTCCGGAAAACTGGCAAAACAGACGGGGCTTACGGACTCGGATCTCTTCTCCGGCGGCCAGCAGAAGCTGGCGAAGAAAAAGTACGGCAGCGCTATCGAGCATTTCCAGGTGCTTCTCGAAAGGTTTCCTACCTCCCCCCTGGCGCCACGGGCGCAGCTCGCCCTCGCGGACGCCCACATGGAAAACGAGGACAATGTGGAGGCGGAAGTCGGCTACGATGATTTCCTGCGCCTGTACCCGGCAAACGACAACGTCCCCTACGCCCTCTTCCGGAAAGGGGAACTCCTCTTCCGCCAGATGAGCAAACCCGGCCGGGATCAGACCAAAACCATCGAGGCGATCCGGACCTACCGGCTTCTCCTGGAAAAATACCCCTCGGGGCCGCACGCGGTACCTGCCGCCCGGCGGGTCGCTGAGCTTCGCAACCGGCTTTCGGAAAACGAAATCGCCGTGGTGTCCCACTATCTCACTCGCAAAAAATTCGACAGTGCGGAGGCAAGAGCGAGAAGGGCCGTGGCCGACTACCCGGACACGACCTCCCTCCCGTCCCTGATGTCCCTTATGGCACAGGCGCTTGATCGACAGGGGAAGAAGGAGGAGGCCGCCGAGGTCAGAAAAAGCCTCCGGGAGAAATTCCCGGGGGGAGGAGACAAGAAGCGATGAACAGCGATCTGTCCATTCTCATTACCATCGGGAAGCGGGCCTACGCGGAAAAGGACTTCCGACGCGCGGAAACGCTGCTGCGCGAGGCGATGGCGGGCGGGGCGAACTATCCCGACATCCACTATACCCTCGGACTCATCTATCATTACTGGGGAAAGCTCGAGGAAGCCGTGCAGGAGTTCGAAAGCAGCCTCTCCCTGAACCCCGAGTACACGGAAGCCCTCATGTCGCTGTCGATCACGCTGAGCGAACTGGGCAGGTACAAAGAAGCCAGGGACGCTCACCAGAAGGCCGCAGCCTCGCTTGCGCGGCCGGGGATGACAACGCCGGGAACCCAGCCTGTCGGGAAGATCGCCAACCTCCACGCCGAACTGGGGCAGCTTTACCTCGCTCTCGGGAAGACCGAGGAAGCGATCACGGAGTACCGGAAGGCCCTGCTCGTCGCGCCGGGCTTTGCCGATCTGCGGATCCGGCTGGCCTACGCGCTGCGGGAGGCGGGACGCCTCGAGGAAGGCCTCGCGGAGCTGGACTTGGCGATTGCCGCCCGGCCCGGGCTGATTTCGGCCCACGCGCAGCGGGGCGTCATCCTGTACCTGTTGGGGAGGAAGGCGGAGGCCCGCGGGGCGTGGGAAAAAGCCCTTTACCGGGACCCGCTCAACAAGCTGGTTCAGCTGTACCTGAACACCCTCGAACGGGAGACCGGCGCCGGTTAGGGACACCTTTCCGCGAGCCACACGGAGAGTGACGACAACGCGGAGGCAAATCCCTCCGTTTTCGATCCCCCCGCCTGTGCCATGTCCCGGCGCCCCCCGCCGCCCCCCCCGACGAACCGGGCGGCGTTCTTGACGATATCGGTAGCGGAATAGGAGGAGGCGAGGTCCGGGGTGACCCCCGCGACCAGGTGACAGCGGCCTTCTTCCATGGTCCCCAGGAGCAGAAGACCGCTTTTCAGCCTTCCCTTCACCGCATCGGCCAGTTCGCGAAGCGCCGCGGGATCCATCGCCTCTACCTCGCCCTCCACCACGCGCACGCCCTTCACGTCCCTGGCCTTCGCGAGCACTTCGCCCACGAGGTCCCGGGCCGCCCTGCGCCTCGCATCCTGGACATCCTTCTCCAACGCCCTGACCTGTGCCTGGAGCCTGCGCACCCGCTCGACGGAGTCGGCCGGCGACACCTTGAGCTCCTGTGCAATCCGGTGAACCCGGTCTGCGTCCTCCCGGAGGTGGTGGAAGGCCTCGGGACCGGTCAGCGCCTCGATGCGCCGGACCCCCGCGGCCAGCGCCCCCTCCGAGATGATCCGGAACAATCCGATCTCTCCGGTATGCCGGACGTGGGTCCCGCCGCACAGCTCGCGGCTCACGCCGGAAACAGTCACCATCCGGACCACGTCGGCGTATTTCTCACCGAAAAACGCCATCGCCCCCCTTGCGATCGCCTCCTCGTACGGAAGCTGCTCCCAGGACACCGGCCTGTCGGAGAACACGGCTTCGTTCACCTGGTCCTCGATCGCCCGAAGCGCCTCCGCCGGGGTCGCCTCGAAGTGGGTGAAATCGAAACGGAGCTTGTCGGGGCCAACGTAGGAGCCCGCCTGCTTGACATGGGTTCCCAGCACCTTGCGCATCGCTGCCTGCAGGAGGTGGGTGGACGTGTGATTGGCCTGGGTCTGACGCCTGAGCGAGGACGCCACCGAGAGCTCCACGACCGTTCCTTCGCCTACCGTTCCCTCCGCGATCTTCGCCCGGTGGATGACCAGATCGGCGGCCGGCCGACGGGTGTCGGTGATTTCGAAGCGGAACCCCTTTCCTGCCCCTTCTCCCACGTCGCCAGCCTGCCCCCCCGATTCACCGTAGAAGGGGGTGACATCCGTCACCAGATCGACCTCCTCGCCCGCTGACGCCGACAAAATCCTCTCCCCCTCCCGGAACAACGCAACCACTCTCGCCGCCGTCTGGAGCCGGTCGTAGCCGACGAACTCGACGGTGACGCCGTCCCGCACAAGTTCGCCGGCGGCCGCGTCGGAAATGCCCACCTCGCCGCCCTTCCACGCTTCGCGAGACTGCGCCCGCTGTCTCTCCATTTCGCCCTCGAACCCCCCGAGGTCCAGCGTAACCCCCCGCTCCCTGCACAAGTCCGCGGTCAGGTCGACGGGGAATCCGAACGTGTCGTACAGCTTGAATGCGACGGGGCCCGCGAAGACCTTGTCGCCCGCCTTCCCGATCCGGGCGAATTCCTCTTCCACCATGCGCAGCCCCGCATCGAGCGTTTCGAGGAATCGCCGTTCCTCGTGCAGGGCCACCGTGTCGATGAAGGAGGCACTCGATTCGAGCTCGGGGTAGGCGGGAGAGAACTCCCGGACCACGGCGGCCGCCACCTGGTGCAGAAACGGGCCTTCGAAACCGAGCTTCTTCCCGTGGCGCAGGGCCCTGCGCATGATCCTGCGCAGGACGTACCCCCGCCCCTCGTTGGCGGGGAGGATGCCGTCGGCGATCAGGAATGCCGTCGCCCGGGAGTGGTCGGCGATCACCCGGGTAGCGGCATCCAGAAGATCGGATCTCCCGTACGGCACGCCGCTCAGGCGCTCGATCTCCTCGATGATCCTCCGGAAAAGGTCGGTGTCGTAATTGCTCTTGGCCCCCTGCGCCGCGGCCGCCAGCCGCTCCAGCCCCATCCCCGTGTCAATGCTCGGCTTCGGGAGAAGGACTTTCTGACCCCCTTCGTCCTGATTGAACTGCATGAACACCAGGTTCCAGATTTCGAGGAACCGGTCGCAATCGCAGCCCACGGAGCACGAGGGCCTGCCGCACCCCGTTTCCTCCCCCTGGTCGTAGATGATCTCGGAGCATGGCCCGCATGGCCCCGTGGGGCCCATCGCCCAGAAATTGTCCTTCTCGTCCAGCCGGACGATACGGGACGCGGGGAGCCCCATCGTTTTGTGCCAGATCTCGTAGGCCTCGTCGTCCTCGCGGAACACGGAAACGGTCATCCGTCTCCCGTCGAGTCCCATCTCGCGCGTCAGGAAATCCCATCCGAAGAAGATCGCCTCCTTCTTGAAGTAGTCCCCGAAAGAGAAGTTCCCCAGCATCTCGAAGAGCGTGTGGTGCCGCGATGTGTACCCCACGTTCTCCAGATCGTTGTGCTTCCCGCTTACACGGAGACACCGCTGCGACGTGGCAGCCCGCTTCCAGTCGGCGGACGCGAGCCCCAGGAAGTATTCCTTGAACTGCACCATGCCGGCATTGGTGAAGAGAAGGCTGGGGTCGTTCCCCGGAACCAGGGAGGAGCTGGGCAGCACCTTGTGCCCGTGCTTCTCGAAATAGGAAAGAAATGCGGCGCGAATATCTGCCCCGGTCATATATCTCACCCTTCTCCTTCCACGATATCGTCCGACAGCACCCGGATTGCCTGTCGGCAGGTCCCCGGGGAAAACCCCCTTTGGTAAAGGAAGCGGAATGCCTTCGCGGCCCCCTCCCGGCCCTCCGGGATTCCTGCGCGAAACTTCTTACCAAGGGCGGCAGCAGCGGCGGTCAGCTCTTCCTCCGGTCGGGACACCGCACGCACAGAATGCTCGACCAGGTCCCGGGGGAACCTCCGGACAAGGAGCGCCCCGGCAATCCTGCGCGGCCCCAATCGACGGACATCCCGGTATTTCCGGGCCAGATTCGCGCAGAGGGCGGGGTCGTCCACCAGACCAAGCTCTCGGAGCCGGATGAGGGCGTCGATTGCCTGCGCTTCCGTGAAGCCCTTCGCCGCAAGCCGTAAACGGATCTCCCCCTCGCTCAGCGCTCGCCGGGACAGCATGCCCATGGCGGCGGGCAGGGCCCCTCCCTGCGGGGGCGATTCCGCCCCTCCTTCACTCCTTCGGGGTCGTCCCGTCCTTGTCAAAATCATCCCAGGTAAGGTCGGAAGTCGACGAAACCCCGCGGGCACGGAGGGCGAAGTCGTCGGGATTGGATGCCTGTCGAAGCGCCTCCTCCATGGAGATCAGGTTCTCCTTGTGAAGCGCCATGAGGGACTGGTCGAAGGTCTGCATCCCGTAGCTCACATACCCTTGGGCAATCGCCTCCCGGATCTTCCGGGTCTTGTCCTTGTCCTCGATGTACTCCCGGATGCGCGCCGTGTTGAGCATCACCTCGACCGCCGGGACGCGGCCCGCGCCGTCCATGCGGGGCACGAGCCGCTGGGAAATGACCCCCTTCAGGATCGCTCCCATCTGGATCCTCACCTGCTTGTGCTGGTAGGGAGGGAAGACGCCGATGATCCGGTTGATCGTCTCCGCCGCATCGAGGGTGTGGAGCGTCGACAGCACGAGATGCCCCGTCTCGGCCGCCATGATCGCCGTCTCGATCGTGTCGAAGTCGCGCATTTCGCCCACGAGGATCACGTCCGGGTCCTGGCGCAGGGCGCTCTTGAGGGCCCCGGCGAACGAGGAGGTGTCCGCACCGATCTCCCGCTGGTTGATGACGCTCTTCTTGTCTTTGAGAAGGAACTCGATCGGGTCCTCGATCGTGAGAATGTGGCAGCTACGATGGTGATTGATGTGGTCGACGATAGAGGCCAGGGTCGTCGATTTCCCGCTCCCCGTCGTGCCGGTGCAGAGGATGAGGCCCCTTGTTTCCAGGGCCAGTTTTTCGATCGATTTCGGGAGGTTCAACTCCTCGAAGGAGAGGGCCCCGATCGCGATGACCCGGATGGCGATCCCGACCGTGCTGCGCTGCAGGAACAGATTCACGCGGAACCGCCCAAGCCCCGGCACGCTATAGGAGCAATCGACCTCGTGGTTCCTCTCGAACCTCTGCTTCTGCTCCTCGACGGCAAGGATCCGGTCGCTTATCGCCGCCAGGTCCTCGGACCGGAGAGGCTGCGGCACCTTGATGGGCACAAGCTTTCCGTTGATTCGGAGGATGGGGGGAAGCCCCACCTTCAGATGGATGTCGGATGCCGAGTTCTTGACCGCTGTCTTGAGTATGTCATTGAGGTCCAATTACGCCTTCCCTTCCTGCGTGGCCTTGGGGGCTTCCGCCACACCGGTTTTCTCGAAAATCTTCCTGCCAAGCCCCTCCGCGACATCCGGGTGGTCCTTGAGGAAGACCCGCGCGTTCTCCCTCCCCTGGCCGATCCTTTCGCCGTTCACGGAATACCATGAGCCGCTTTTCTCCACGACACCCAGACCGACACCCATGTCCAGGACGTCCCCCTCGCGGGAGATCCCCTCCCCGTAGAGGATGTCGAACTCCGCCTCCCGGAAGGGCGGCGCGAGCTTGTTCTTCACCACCTTCACGCGGGTGCGCGCCCCGATGACGCCGTCGTCCTTCTTGATCTGGCTGATGCGCCGGATGTCCATACGAATCGTGGCGTAGAACTTCAGGGCATTACCGCCAGTGGTCGTCTCGGGGTTGCCGAACATCACCCCGATCTTCATGCGGATCTGGTTGATGAAGATGACCGCCGTCTGGGACTTGCTGATCGTCCCGGTCAGTTTCCTGAGCGCCTGGGACATGAGCCTGGCCTGGAGCCCCATGTGGGAGTCTCCCATTTCCCCCTCGATCTCCGCCTTCGGCACGAGCGCGGCCACCGAGTCGATGACGAGTACGTCCAGGGCGCCGCTGCGCACGAGCATCTCGGCGATTTCCAGCGCCTGCTCCCCCGTGTCCGGCTGCGAAACGAGGAGATCGTCGGTGTTCAGGCCGAGTTTCCGGGCGTAGTTCAGGTCGAGGGCGTGCTCCGCGTCAACGAACCCCGCGATCCCGCCCTGCTTCTGGGCCTCGGCGATGATATGCAGGGCAAGCGTGGTCTTGCCCGAGGACTCCGGCCCGAAGATCTCGATCACCCGCCCCCTCGGGATGCCGCCGATCCCCAGGGCGATGTCCAGCGAAATCGCCCCCGTCGATATGGCGGGAACATCCTTGGTCTGGACATCGCTTCCGAGGCGCATGATCGCGCCCTTTCCGTAGCTCTTCTCGATCGCCGCGAGGGCCATGTCGAGCGCTTTGCGCCGGCTTGCGTCCTGGCTCATTCTCCTGCTCCTCTCTTTTCTGTTCTGTCCGCCTCTCCCCCGAAGGGGACCTCGCGCAGGACCGAGTAGTTTGCCCCCGAAGGGGACAGCCGGCTTTCGTACACCCTGTACGAAGCCACGGAAACGGTGTCAAACGCCACGCCGGAAACCGCAGAGGCGTACGTTTCGCCCCACCCCGGCGCCACCCTTCCCCTGACGCGGCCAACCGTCACGTGCGGGTGGAACGGCCTTTCGTCGCGGGGAAAACCGGCTCCGGAAAGCGCGTTCTCCATATTCTGGTGCAACTTCCTGACCAATTCAAGCGGTTCCCGGATTCCGATCCACAATACCCTCGGCGCCCGAAGAGTAGGGAAAGCCCCTGCCTCCCCGACGCGAAGCATGAACGGGGGGATGCCCCGTCCCGCCTCCGCCAGGAGCCCGGCCAGTTCGTTCACCCGGGAAACCGGGGTCTCGCCGAGAAACTTCAATGTCAGGTGCAGGTTATGCTCGGGGGTCCAGGAAACAGGGATCCCCTTCTCCCGAAGGTGGGATACCGCCCCGGCGATCGCCCTGCGACAATCCGGGGAGAGTCCGATGCCGATGAACAACCTCACCGACCCCTCCCCTCCTCCCCCGAAAGAAAGGATGGGAGCAGCTCGAGAACCCGCCTGACCGTCGCCCTGCGGACAGCGTCACGGTCGCCCGGAAGAAGGAGATGGTACGAAAGCCGGACATCCCCGGATGCGATCGCCACGTAAACGGTTCCCACGGGCTTCTCCGGGGTCCCCCCCCCGGGGCCGGCAATTCCCGTCGTCCCGATGCCGATATCCGCCCCGAAGCGGCGCGCGGCCCCGTCCGCCATCGCCTCCGCTACTTCCTGGCTCACCGCCCCTCGGGAAGCGAGGAGATCCGGCGATATGCCGAGTTCCCTCGTTTTCGACTCGTTCCCATATGCCACAATCCCCCCGAGGAAGTACGCGGAACTCCCCGGGACGGAGGTTAACGCCTCGCATACCCCACCCCCCGTGCACGATTCGGCCACCGCCACCCGTTGCCTTGCCAGGAGGAGCGTTTTCCCGGCCCTGACGGCGAGGTCCGATGTCACCCGGTCAACCATACGATCCCCCTATATGCCAGATTGGCATACAGGCCTGCTACAAGGTCATCGGCTATTACGTATACCGCCCCCTCGCGGGAGTCCATCCATGCCGCGGGGCCAAGCTTCACGATATCGAACAGGCGAAAGAGGAGAAACAGAGCGATGCCGGATTTCCAACCCCAAGAGATCCCCGTCGCCGCCAGGAGCATACCCGCGATCTCGTCGATCACCACGGAGGGCGGATCGTTTCGACCCGTGACCTGCATTTCCACCCTCGTGGCGGGGAGAGACAGGATCAGGATGGCGGTCAGCAACCCGAAGTGGATCGTCCCTTCGCCTCCCCCCCCATACCAAAGGGGAAGGGCAAGGAGAGCCCCGAGCGTTCCCGGGGCCAAGGGAACGTATCCCACCCCCAGACCAGACGCGACAGCCCTCCAGACCACACGACCGGCAAAACGATTGACTTGGGGCATTATGATTATTAGATTATATAATTATTTGAATTATCAAATAAATAAAACTATATTTCCCTAATGGACGTGAAGCAGGAATCACCACTGGACGAAACCCGGGAAAGAGTCGTACTGGCGGTAGCGGAAATTGCCAAGGGGATTAAAATCGTTAGTTTCTATCCCCCTCGCCACCCCGCTCTCACCCAGGCTATCGAGAAGATCATTTCCACCATCGAGGCAATTCCTCCCCCCGAAACGGGTATCGAGATCGATGTTACCAAGAACACCCTTCTCTACCGGGAGGAGCCCCTTCCCGCGGGGAACAAGGCGATCGCGGACCTGAATCGGGAACTGTATCACCGGCGCGCAAGCAGGATCATTCTTCTGCCCAACCAGAAATCGGACGAAATGGTCACCTTCCTTGGCACCTTGAATCGCGACATCCAGGAACTACAGGACGAAGGCGGACTGGAGAAAGTCCTTCTCCGGGAGAAAGTCTCCCGGATCTGGGTCAACCGGGTCGACTACGAGGGTCTCACCGAAATGCTGAAAAAGGAGGAAGAGACGCCTGCGCCGGAAGATGCCGAGGGATTTCGGTCCGGCGATCCCTCCTTCGACTTCGAAGACCGGCCCCTGGAGGAGCCGGAAATCGGGAAACTCCTCCAGAGGCTGGAAAAGGAAACTGACCCCACAGCGTACCGCGACCTTGTCATCTCTCTGCCGCGCGCCCTGCTCCGGGAGCGCGAAGACCGGCGAATCGAATATTCGGGCCTTGCGCTCTCGATCTACGTGGCTCACATCGAATCGCCACCGAGGAGAAACCGGGAGATCGCCGACCTTGCCCGCATGGGCATCAAGGAGCTCGTCTCCGACGACCTGGTGTCCCACTTCATCCGGCGCCTCCAGCAGCAGGGAGGGCGGAACCGCAAGGAGGTGGAGACGGTCCTTGTGACGTTCGGCGAGCGATCCGTGAAGGCTCTGCTTTCCGCCCTGGCCGAGGAGGGGGATCTCCTGGTCCGGAAGTCGATTGTCGACGTCATCGTGCGGATCGGCCATCCCGCGATACCCGCGGTTCTCGACAACGTGAACGACTCGCGGTGGTACGTCGTCCGCAACATGGTCACGATCCTCGGGAGCCTCGGGATACCGGACCTCGCTCCGAACATCGCCGCGTCGCTTTCCCACCCGGACCTCCGGGTGAAGAAGGAGGCGATCAAGGGGTTGTCCAAGCTGGCGCACCCTTCCGCCGTGACGGCTCTCGGGGAACTGTGCTTCTTCCCCGAGGAGACCATCGCGCTCCTGGCCACCGCCGCCCTCTCCCTGAAGAGGGAGGAGGAAGCGGTCATGGCTCTCTTCCGGAGGGCCGTCCAGAAAAAACTGTTCTACCCGCACTACCGCCTGGCCCACGAGGCGATCGAATCCCTGCGCTCCATAGACACCGATGCGGCGCTTACCGCGCTCACCAACATCCTGCGCACCCCGGCGATCTGGGAAACGTCGAATTTCCGCGAAATGAAGAAACACGCGCTGCGAAGCATCTCAAGGATGTCGGGAGAGCGGCCGAAGGAGATCATCCTGGAGGCGCGGAACGCCCCCGAGACGTACCTCCGGGTGGAGACGGAACGGATCCTGAAGAAGACCGGCTGGTAAAGGAGTATCCCAATGGACCGGCGGCAGCAGGAACAGACCATCGTCAATCTCATCCGCGCTCTGGGAACTTCCCTCAAGAACCGCAGACTGTACCCTCCGTCCCACCCGCTGGTCCGCTCCGCGGTGGAGAAATGCTTCTCGGACATCATCCTCTTTTTCACGGAACGACAGGAGCTCGCCCTGGCGATCTCCGACGGGACGCTGGTGTTCGAGGGGGTCCCGATATTCAACCTGACCTCCTCCCTCGACCTCTTCATTGCGCGGCTTTCCGCCATCGGGATTCCGGCGGTCGTGTTCGAGAAGGGGCTTGCCCCCGAAGACATCGAGCGTTTCATCCTGTTTCTCCACGAAACGAAGGAGGAGGGACTTTCCTCCTCCGACGTTCAGGAGCGGATCGAGAAGCTGGGCGTCACCCACATCCGGGTGAAACCGCCGATGGATGAGGAGGAGGACGACTACTCCCTCGCGCGGAATACCTACGACAACGCGGTCAACGCCGTAGTCCTGCTGATGCAGGAGATCCGTATGGGGCGGATCCCCTCGGGAGCCGAGTCGGAGCGTGTCGTCAAGGACATCGCAGGAATGCTCAAGAGGAACCGCGACGCCATCATGGCCCTCACCCTGATCAAGAATTTCGACGAATACACCTACAACCACTCCGTCAACGTGGCCGTGATCTCTCTCGCGATGGCCGATGCGCTCTCCCTCTCTCCCCAGGAGAAGGCCGAGGTCGGGGTGGCCGGCCTCCTGCACGACATCGGGAAGACCCAACTCGCCCTTGACCTGATCCGGAAACCGGGCAATCTCACCTTCCAGGAATTCGAGGAAATCAAGAAACACCCCGAAGAGGGGTTCGTTCTCCTGGGGAAGATGCCCCACATCCGGCCCACCTCCGCCTACATGGTCCGGGAGCACCACCTGCGGTACGACCGGAAGGGATACCCGGAACTGGGGCCGGATTACCCCGTGAACTCGCATTCACAGATCATCGCCGTGTCGGATTGCTACGACGCCATAACAACGATGCGGGCGTACCAGAAGGCAAAGCAGCCGCTCGAGGCGCTCGAAATCATGGGGAAGCTTTCGGGGAAATCGCTCGACGCGAACATTCTTGCGGTCCTGAAAAGCGTGATGGGAAGCTACCCGATCGGGACGATGGTGCGACTGAACAGCATGGAGGTGGGTGTCATCACCGGAGTCGGCCCTGCCGGTATGGGGCCGATCAAGATCCAGGTTCTGGTCGACCGACAGGGGAACCCGCTACCCCGGCCGGAGGAGGTGGAACTCGTCGAAATCGCCGCCCGGACGCCCCATCCTCGCCGGTCGATCCTGGGCACGGTCAACCCCCTCCTGTACCCGGACGCGCAAAAAGGGGCGCTCCTGTCAACACCGCCTTCCTAAAAGTAAAGATCTGCAAGATCCTCCGGAACTACGACGAACTCCACTCCCCGAATGCCCGGGCGGCGGCCGCCCGGACCGTCTCGTCCTGCTCGGTTGCATACGCGAGTATCTTCTCCCACCCGTCGTTCTCCGCCACCCGGGCGTACGCCTGGATCGCCTTCCCCCGCACCTCGATGTCCGGGTGCCCCAGGTACGTTTCGATGGTGGGAGCCAGTTCCTTCTGCCGGGATTTTCCCAAGGCCTCCAGCAGGTTTCCGAGCACTACGCCCTCTTCCCCGGGAAGGCGGGCTACCAGTATCCGGAGAACATCCCCGGTCAGGGTGTGCTCGAGGGCGCGGACCGCAGCCCCCCTTACCTCCTGCTCCTTGTCCTCCAGCGCGGCGAGAAGGAGGGTCTGCCCTTCCGAGCCGCCGATTTCCTCTGCGGCAAACACGATCCGGACCCGCTCTTCCAGCGTGCCGGTCTTGAGAATCTGGAGGTAGGAGGACACCGACCTTTTTGCCCGCAGCCTGTCGAGAGCGGCGGAGGCCGCCAGCCGAACCGCGACGGATGGATCCGACAGCATTCCTCTCAAGGTTTCCTCGATTCTGCTGACCATCACGGGTTTTCCCTCCTGCGGATGTCCCGGGCCGCCGGCAGGCCGTGCGCCCCCGCAGCGGACCTCACGGCGTTCGCGATCGCTTTCTCGAGGGCCCGTCTGGCAAGGACCGCCGTCTGCATCGGGTTCCCTTTTCGCCCCGATGCCCCGGTGGACAGGGCCACCACGATATCACCATCCATGGGCGTGTGAACGGGCCGGATGGACCGGAACAGCGCTCCGTGCGACATCCTCGCTACGCCGGACAGTTCTTCCCGGGACAGGTCGTCGGCGGTGGCAACGACGCAAAGCGTCGTGTTCTCAGGGGAAAACGGCTCCCTTGCATACCCGTCGAGAAACGCTTCTTCGGTCCCCGCCCGTCCTTTTCCGTCCCCGGTCCGTGCTCCCGCGAGCCACTCCCCCGAGATGGGGTCGAAGACGTCCCCGAAGGCGTTCACGACGGCACAGGCCCCGACAATCGCCCCTCTCCCGCGCTCGCTCGCGGCCCCGAAGCCGCCCTTCATCGCGCGTTCCACCCCGAATATCTTCCCGACGGTCGCACCGGCCCCCGCCCCTACGGACCCCTGCGCCGGAGATTCCGCGGATGCCTTCTCCGCGGCGGCATACGCCATCTCCGGAGTCGGGCGGAACGTCGGATCCCCGAAGCCCAAGTCGTAGACCACCGCCGTGGGTACGATCGGAACCACCCCCGCAGGGGTTACGAACCCGACGCCGTTTTCCTCCAGGAGACGCATCACCCCCGCCGCGGCGTCGAGCCCGAATGCGCTTCCCCCCGCCAGGACGAGCCCGTGGATGCGGCGTGCCGGGTGGGGGCGAAGCAGCGAATCCATCTGCCTTGTGCCGGCGGCCTCCCCCCGGATATCGGCAGCCCCTGCCGCACCCCGGGGGAACAGGAGTACCGTGATCCCCGATCCCCGCCCGAGGTCATGCTCGTGCCCCAACAGAACCCCGGCCACGTCGGTGATCGATCCCCCCATCCTTCCTCCACAATCGGTATATATCTACCGGACTGCGCCGGGTTCGTCAATCGTGTTGACGATGGCACAACGTGAAACGTACACTTTTTCCGGGGGGATGATCGTATGCCGGAGCAAAAGGACGGCAGGATTCTCGGGCTGGATTTCGGCAGCCACAGGATCGGAGCGGCTGTCTCCGACGCACTTGGAATCACGGCCCAGCCCCTGGCCGCCATACAGCGCCAAGGGGACAATCGGGATATCGAGACGATCGGGAGGTTGGTCCGGGAGCACTCTGTCGGCACCGTGCTGATCGGCCTCCCCCTGCAACTGAGCGGCGCGGAGGGGATCCAGGCGAAAAAGACGAGGGTTTTCGCCGAAAAGATCCGGGAGCGTCTGGGGATACCGGTCGAAATGTGGGACGAGCGAATGACAACCGTGCAGGCGGAGCGCCACCTTATCGCATCCGGTGTCAGGCGCGATAAGCGGAAAGAGAAACGGGACAGCCTCTCGGCCGTTTTCCTGCTGCAGAGCTTCCTCGACCACAGGAACCGGAAGTAGCCCCCCCGTGATTGCGCGGAAATGGAGCATCGCCGCTGCCGCCTTTTTCACGGTGGCCTTCGTCTTCCTCTTCCTCGTATCCGCCCGCCCGCCACGTGACCAGTGGCGCGTGACAAAGGTGTTCATCCCCAAAGGGAGCAACTTCCCGGAAATCGAGAAGATTCTTGCCGAGAAGGGGGCACTCCGGTACCCTCTCGCCTTCCGGATCCTCGTGATCGGGACGATGACCAGCACCAAACTCCAGCACGGGGAGTACGCCCTGCCTGCTCCCCCTTCCGCGATCGAGTTGTGGAGAAAGCTCGTAGGCGGCGACGTGGCCAAATACCAGGTGACCATCCCCGGAGGGTCTACGCTATTCGATATCGCCGAGACCCTCGGGATCCTGGAACTGGCGAACCCGGCTGCCTTTCTCACAGCAGCCACTTCGTCCTCTCTGACCAGCCGGATGGGAATCCCGGGAAGTACCCTGGAGGGGTACCTGTTCCCGGACACGTACATCATGGTGAAGGACATGTCCTCGGAGGAAATTCTCGGCATCATGGTGCGCCGGTTCCGCAGGAAGTTCACCCCCGAAATGGAGAGCAAGGCAGCGGAGGACGGGTTCACGCTGAACCAGATCGTGACGATCGCGTCGATTATCGAGAAGGAAACCGGTCTTGACCAGGAAAAGCCTCTCGTTTCAGCGGTCATACGGAAGCGGCTTTCCCTCAAGATGCCCCTTCAGATGGATCCGACGGTCATCTATGGACTAAAGAAGTTCGGAGGAAATCTCACCAAGAAGGACCTTCGGACGCCCCATCCGTACAACACCTACCGGAACCAGGGTCTTCCCCCGGGCCCCATATGCAACCCCGGGCTGTCCTCTCTCATCGCGGCGGGCGAGCCTGCGGAAACCGACTACCTGTACTTCGTGTCCCGCAACGACGGGTCCCACCAGTTTTCCCGGACTCTAAAAGAACACAACCAGGCGGTGGCGATCTACCAGAAGGGGAAAAAGACGACCATGGAGCAAAACGAAAGACCGGTGGAGAAAATCGAAACCGGAGCGAAAGTCTCTACTCCTCCGCCTCCGCCATAGGAACCTTCTTGACCGCCTCCTCGGGTTCCTCCCGGGTGTACTTCTCCTCGCGTTCGATCGCTTCCTTGCACTCCACGCAATACTTGGCGAACGGCACGACCTTGAGGCGTGCCCGGGGAATCTTGACGCCGCACTCCTCACAGAGTCCGTACGTGTTCTCCTCGATCCTGTCAAGGGCGTCGTCGATCTGCTTGAGCTTCTGCTTCTCCCGGTCCGTGAGAATCATATCCAGTTCCCGGGTCCGCTCCTCGGAAACGGAGTCGAGAATGTCCCCGATGTCCGAAACTCCCCTTACTGCGGTCTCCCTGGACCTCCGGGCGATGTCCCGCACGAGTTCTTCCCGCATTTTGAGGAGCATCTCCTTGATCGGTTTCATCTCCCTGCAGCCCCCCGTGTCTCCTGAAAAATTACGTTAGTATACTCGGTGTCAAACCGCTGTCAACCCGTTTTGCCAGCAGGTCCCATTCCCGCGCGCCCGTCACCCTCGCCCGGCAGAAACGGCCGGCCCCCTCCCGGTATCCCGATAAAAGTACGTTCCCATCCACTTCCGGCGCCTGGCCCCGGTGCCGACCGACAACCCGGCCCCGGCCCCGCGTCTCCTCCACGAGGACCTCGATCTCCTCCCCCGCCATTCCTGCATTGCGGGCGGCGAGGATGTCGGCCTGCGCATCCCGGATCCGCCGCGCCCTCTCCCGCTTGACCGCCTCGCCTACCTGTCGCGCCATCGCATAGGCGGGGGTCCCCTCCTCCCGGGAATAGGGAAACACCCCGAGATAGTCCCACCGGGAGGCGTGAACGAACCGGAGCAGTCGGTCGAACGCCGCGGTGGTCTCCCCCGGAAAACCGACAATCAGCGACGTCCGGAGGAAGATGCCGGGGACCCGCTTACGCACCTTTTCGAGGAGGAGCCAGATGTCGTCGGGGCCGTAGCGGCGACCCATTCTTGCGAGGACCTCCGCGTCGATGTGCTGAACGGGGATATCGAGGTACCGGCACACTTTCTCCCCCCCTGCCACCAGGTCGATCAGTTCCTCATCCAGGCGCCCGGGGTAGAGGTAGAGCAGCCGCACCCAGCGGACTCCCCGGACAGCGCAAACATCACGGACGAGGCGGGGAAGCCCTCTTTTTTCCCCCCGGTCGGCTCCGTAGGAGCTGATGTCCTGGCCGACGAGGTTGATCTCCCGGGCTCCCTGACGTACCAGCATCCGCACTTCTGCAAGGAGAGAGTCCCGGTCCCGGCTCCGCAAACGCCCCCGGATGTCCGGAATTGTGCAGTAGGCGCACCGGTGGTCGCACCCCTCCAGAATCTTGAGGTATGCCGACGCCTCCCGCGACTCCCGGCGGCGGTGCCGGTAAGCATCCTCGGGCAAGGCCCCCGTTCCCACGACCCGGCGCGGGTGGGTTCCCTCCGCCAGCTTTCTGACTAATCCGGGGAGCGCCGGGATATCTCCGGGCCCTACGAACAGGTCCACCTCCGGCAGGGCCCCCGGCAGTTCGTCCCGATACCGCTTCGCAAGACAGCCGGCCACCACAAGATGCCGGATTTTCCCCCGCTCCTTTTCGCGCGCCAAGGCGAGAATTTCCCCGATCGACTCCTCTTTCGCGTCCCGGATGAACCCGCACGTGTTGACGATTCCCACATCCGCGGGCCCCCGTGAGACGATGCGGCACCCGTCCTCGGCGAGAAGCCCGGACATCACCTCCGCATCAACGGAATTTTTCGCACAACCGAGCGTCAGGATGCGCACGCCGATCCCGGCTTTTCCCCTATCGCTCATCCATCCACCATTTTGCTCCCGGGCGGTTCCCGGAACCGGAAGAGGTCCGCAGGAAGCGACGGGTCGATCACGATGTCGTCGAGGTATAGGTGGTTCGCTCCCCCCAAATGATCGTAAAGATGAATCTCCCGGATCGTTAGGTCCGCATCGTCCACCACAAGGTCGACTCTCCTCACTTCCGGCGCCCCTTCCCCTTTCGGTAGCAGGCGGATCGCCGTTCTCTTCCCTCCCTTGAGAGGCATGGCCTCCTCCACACGAAAGTACTCCGTGATGTCGCCTTTTCCGAATAGAAGCAGGAGAGGGACTCTGCCCCCGAGCGCCTCCTCGTCGATTTTGCGCCGGAACACCTCGAGCGAATCAGGGGGCCGGAAATAGAAGGATTTCCCGTCGGCCAGGAACAGCTGATCCTTGGGCACCCGGTAATCCCAGCGCATCCGCAAAGGACGCTGGAAGTAGACCTGGCCGGAGGCCTTTCTCACGATTCCCACGTTCTGCAGCGGCACTTCCTGCCGGAACCTGGCGGACAGGGTTGTGGTGTTTTGGTACTTCTGCGCAACGCGGCGAAAGAGGGCCTCGCCTTCCGCCGCGCCACCGGAGGCGGCCGGAAGAAATGCCATGAGGAAAAGAAAGAGGGCCGCCGGCGCGGCCCTGTAAACGTAGCGCATAGGAAAAAGCTCCTCCTTTACTTCCGGGAGATGGCGGGAAACCCGTCGCGCCTCCGGCTATTACTCCCGGCTCGCCACGTAGACTTCCCGCGGCTTTCCGCCCTCGGACGGCCCGACGATTCCCTGCCTCTCCATCTCCTCGATGATGCGGGCAGCCCGGTTGAACCCTATCTGAAGGCGCCTCTGGAGCATCGACACCGATGCGCGCCCCGCCCGGATCACCTCCTCGACCGCCTCGTCGAACTTCTCGTCCCGCGAGGGGTCCCGCTCCTCCTCCTCACTTGGCAACGCGGTGATGGAGGGCTCGTATTCGGGCGTCCCCTGCGTCCGAAGGTGGGCAACGACGCGTTGGATCTCCCCCTCTCCCACAAAGGGACCGTGGACCCTGACGATCCCCCCGACTCCGGGCTGGAGGAAGAGCATGTCGCCGAACCCGAGGAGGGTCTCGGCCCCCGACTGATCGAGGATCGTCCGGGAGTCGAACTGGGAAGTGACCTTGAAGGAGACGCGCGACGGGAAGTTCGCCTTGATGATGCCGGTCAGGACATCCACGGAAGGCCGCTGGGTCGCGAAGACGAGGTGGATTCCCGCGGCCCGGGCCATCTGGGTAAGTTGCGTGATGGAATCCTCCACCTCCCGCCTCGATGCGCTTGTCATCATGAGGTCGGCCAGTTCGTCGATGACGATCACGATGTAGGGAAGGCGCGCCATCTCCTCGGTTTCCCCGTCCCGCGCCTTCACCCGAAGGACGGAACGTGACCTCCTGTCGACAAGCTGGTTGTAGGCGTCGATGTGCCGGACGCCGTTTTCCATCATTTCCTGGTATCTTCCCCGCATCTCCCCGACGGCCCACTTCAGCACCTGGGCCGCCTCCCGCGGCTGCGTGACAACGGAGTGAAACAGGTGGGGGATGCCGTCGTAAAGAGTGAGCTCGAGCATCTTGGGGTCGACGAGAATCAACCGGACGTCCTCGGGGGTGGCCCGGAACAGGATCGAAAGGATCAGGCTGTGCAGGGCAACGCTCTTTCCCGACCCCGTGGCCCCGGCGATCAGAAGATGCGGCATCTTCGAAAGGTCCCGGATGACCGGTTCCCCGAAGATGTCTTTCCCTATTACCAACGAGAGCATCGCCTCGGAATCCGCGTACGCCTGGCACCCGAGAAGTTCCCGGAGCGAGATGAACACCCGCTTCTCGTTGGGGATTTCGAGCCCCATGACCCCCTTGCCGGGGATATTGGGGACTACGCGGACCGACTCGCACCGCATCGCCAGGGCAAGGTCCCCCGCCATCGCCACGACACGGTTCGCCTTCACACCGGGGGCCGGTCGGAATTCGTATGTGGTAACGAGCGGGCCGGTCCGGATCTCGGTGATGTTTCCTTCGATGTCGTGTTCGGAGAGCTTCTCGATGAGAGTGGCCGCGTTCTGCTGCAGGGACAACTCGTCCGCGCCGTTTTCATCGTCGGCGGGAGGCTCCAGGAGCGCCAGAGAGGGAAGAACGAATTCCTTTCCCTCGCCCCTTGGAGCGGGGGGGACCTCGGGAACGGGCGGAGAAGCGACGATCCGGGGAGAGGAAACGTTGCGACGTGCTGCGGGGGCGGTTTCCCTCGCCGCCTTCTCCCCGCCCCAATCCTCACGGGGAACCATCTTCTCCTTGACGATGGCGCGGACCTGTTCCGTGGTCTTCTTTCGCCGCCACAGGGTGGGCAGGCCGCGCAGCGGCAATCCGGTGAACAGCATAAGGGAAAAGAGGAACAGGGCGACCAGGCAGATCAGCCCCCCCACATTGCTCAGCAGTTTTCCGAAGAAGTTGACCCCGAGCAGGTGCCCCACGACCCCGGGAAGAAAGATGTCCGCTCCGAACAACCGGACGTGGCCCGTGAAAAAGCTCGCGACACCTAGCAACGAACAGACAGCGAGCAGTCCGCCGGCGGCCCGACTCCACTTGCCCGCCATCCTCTCCCCGCGAAACGTCCAGTATGCGAGCGCGAGGCAGAGGATCGGGAACCCGACTGCTCCCAGACCGAACAGCTGGAGAAGGAGGTCGGATACGATCGCCCCCACTGCCCCTCCCCAGTTGTGGACAGCGGCGCCCTTCGAACTCCAGGCGGACAGGGAGGGATCCATCTGGTGAAAGGAAACAAGCGCAACCGTGAGGAAGATTCCGACGGTGAGAAAGAAGATGGCGAGGGCGTCCCTCCGGATTCCGTCTCCCATCCTAGTGTACCTTCTCGTAAATAGCTTGACGCACCGAGAGCGTCGATGCGCCTGCGCCTTGCTTCGGCGCGCGACTGAGGGGTACTGGAGCAAAGTACGGCGCAAGGAGCGCAACGAAGCGGGCGCGGATGCAGCGGCGCTCGAATGCCAAGATGTTTGCGAGACGGTGCACTAGAGCTCCAGAAGTACGGGTATGATCATCGGTTTCCTGTCGAGGCGCTTATTGAAGAACCGGCGCAGGGCCTTCCGGATGCCGGTCTTGATCTCCGCCGCGTCCTTCCTCGCTTCCGGTCCCGCCTCCCTCCACGTGGAGATGACGACCTGCCGAGCATCCTCCATTATAGTATCGGAAGCGTTTTCAGAAACCACCCCCCTGGTCACGATATCCGGCCCGTACACGATGTCCCCGGTAGTCTGGGTGAGGGCCAGCACGATGATGACCAGGCCGTCGTTCGAGAGGTGGAACCGGTCCCTGAGAACCACGCCCTCTACTTCCCCCACCCCCTTCCCGTCCACGAACAGGCGCCCCACCGGTACCTCCCCCTCTCGGGTCATCACCCCCTTCGAAAACACGAGGATTTCGCCGTTCCGTACGAACTCCGGATGGGGAACCCCCATTTCCTGTGCGAGGGCCTTGTGCAGCAAGAGGTGCCGGGGCTCGCCGTGGACGGGGATGAAGTACTCCGGGCAGAGGAGACGGACCATGCTCCGGAGCTCCTCCCGGCTGGCGTGGCCGGACACGTGGATCTCCGAGATCTTTTCGTACCGGACGTCTGCTCCCGCCAGGAAGAGGTGGTTGATCACGTTTGAGATCGCTCGTTCGTTCCCCGGGATGAACTTCGAGGAGAGGATCGCCGTGTCCCCTTCCCGGATCCGGATGTACTTGTGCTCCCCCAGCGCCATCAGCGTGAGGGCGGACCGGGGCTCCCCCTGGCTTCCCGTGGTCAGGACAGCAACCTCGCGGCCGGGCAGGGTCTCGGTTTCCTCCACCGGAAGGAGGATGTTCGGGTGCGGAAGCTTCATATACCCCAATTCGATAGCCGTCCCCACGTTTCCTACCATGCTCCTGCCGCAGAGCGTCACCCTGCGGCCGTTGCGGGCCGCTGCGTTGATAGCCTCCTGGATCCGGAGGATGTTCGATGCGAACATCGCAACGATGACCCGCCCCGCCGCCCCGCCGAAGATTTCCGAGAGAGCCTCGCCGACGAACGCCTCCGGGAGGCTTCGCCCCTCCCGCTCCACGTTCGTGGAGTCGGAGAACAGGGCCGTCACATTCTCTCGCGAAGCCACCTCCGCGAGGCGGTCCGTGGCGGTAGGGATGCCATCCAGCGGCCGGGTATCGATCTTGAAGTCCCCCGTATGGACGAACACGCCGTCCCGACATCGCAAAATGTACCCGAACCCCCCCGGGATGCTGTGGCATACCGGAAATGTCTCCAGATCGAAATCGCCGATACGGAACCGGCCGGACCGGTCTATGCTCACAAGCCTCGTCACGCCGTCCAGACCGTGTTCGGCAAGGCGGTTTCGCAGGAGACCGAGCGTCAGCGGGGTTCCGTAGACGGGGAGGTCGATCTCCTTCAGCAAAAACGGGACCGCTCCGATGTGGTCCTCGTGCCCGTGCGTGAGCAGGAGCGCCCGAAGACGGTGGGAGATCTCCTGGAGACAGCCGAAATCGGGGATGACGAAATCGATCCCCAGCATCGTGTCGTCGGGAAACATAAGGCCCGCATCCACGAGGATGGCAGACTCTCCATCGTCGAACAACAGGGAGTTGAGCCCGAATTCGCCCAATCCCCCCAGGGGGATGATACGCAGCGGCATTACGGCTTTCCCGTCATACGAGGACCGCTCCGGACGACTGGTCCTCGTTCTCGCGCCGTGCGGAAAGGATCCGTCTACGGGATTCCTCCGCCATTTCCTCCCGGGTCAGGGCACGCCCGTCGTCCGCGGCCAAGGCGGGAAGAACCCTTACGACGAGTACGGCGGGCCGGAAGAGGAGCGATCCCCGCGGGAGAGCCTCCTTCCCCCCGTCGAGGAGCACCGGCAACAGCGGGATCCCCTTTTTCCGCGCCAGATAGAACGCTCCGGGCTTGAATTCCCCGACATCCCCGTCCCGGCTGCGCGTTCCTTCCGGGAAGATAACCACCATCTGTCCCCGGCCGATGCGCTCCGTCGCCTCGCGAACCAGGTGGATGGCGTCCCGCGGGTCCTCCCTATCGATGAAGAGGTTCCCGGCTTTCCTCATGGCGCATCCGAAGAGAGGAATCCGGCCGAGTTCCCGCTTCGCAAGAAAACGGACTTCCCGGGGGACAGCAGCGAGTAAGAGGGGAATGTCCACCAGGCTCTGATGATTCGCCACCAGGATCGCTCCGCCTGACGGCAGATATTCCAGTCCCCCGACGCGGACATCCCACCCTCCGATACGTATGAACTTCCTCCCCCACCACCGCATGATTCCCGAGGAGACCCGGTCCGACCTCGAGAGAAAACCGGCGGCCGAGGCCCCCAGGGAGGAAACCAGGGTGAGGAACAGAATTGCGGCGGACTTGATAACACCCGAAATCACCAATCCGCTTCCTCCCGGAAACTGTAAAAAGAACAACTACCTATTATTACATGGTCCAGCACCGGAATCCCCACGATTCTCCCGGCGGACCGGAGTCTTTGCGTGACCTCCCTGTCCTCCCGGCTGGGAGAGGGGTCTCCGCTCGGATGGTTGTGCACGAGTACGATCGCCGCCGCGCGCTCCAAGACCGCGGAGGCAAACACCTCCCGCGGATGAATGAGGCTCCCATTCAAGATGCCCACCGAGACGCGATCGCACCTGAGCACGCGATGCTTGACGTCGAGCAGAACCGCCAGGAACACTTCGACGGGGGAATCAGCGAGCAGATATCGATACGTTTCGAACACATCGACAGAAGACCTCACCGGTTCGGTCCGCGGGGAAGGAGGGGACAACGCGCGACGGGCGAGCTCGAGAACCGCTTCCCACCTCTCCCGCAGGGGACCGTCGGCGGATTTCTCTCCCGCGGCGACCTTTCGCATCCTCTCCCAACACTCCGGAAAGGCGGCGCGGAACAGGGTCGCCTCGTCCACCTCCTCGAACGGGCGCCCAGGGCAGCCCACCCTTCTCCTCATTTTCCCCCCGGTTCCGATGATGCCCGGAAGGCGATTCAAATTCCATTCCAAAAATTCCGGAAAGGTCCGGAGGACTTTGGGCGATAATATCGGTATGGATTCCCGAGAAGCCCTGACGCTCGTCTCCCGCCTGCGTTCCAACATCGAGATCGTCCTCTTGGGCAAGAGCAAGGAGGTGGAACTTGCGCTCGCCTCATTCCTCGCAGGGGGGCACATCCTGCTCGAAGACATTCCCGGCACCGGGAAAACAACCCTCGCGCGGGCGATTTCTGCCAGTATTTCCGGGACGTTTCGACGCATCCAGTTCACGAGCGACCTGCTCCCCCAGGATGTGGTCGGGGTCCACATCCTCGATGGGGCCAAAACGGGCTTCACCTTCTCCCCCGGTCCGCTTTTCGCGAATATCGTGCTCGCCGACGAGATCAACCGGAGCAACCCCCGGGCGCAGAGCGCCCTGCTTGAGGCCATGAGCGAGCGGCAGGTATCGGTCGACACGAAGACGTACCCTCTCCCCGATCCGTTCCTCGTCATAGCCACCCAGAACCCTTTCGAACTGCACGGGACCTATCCTCTCCCCGAATCGCAGCTGGACCGGTTCAATCTCAGGCTCCGATTGAACTACCCCGACCGGGAATCGGAACTGCGGCTGATCCGGGAGAACACCCTGGCGGGCACCCGGGACGGTCTCCATCCGGTGATCGTCCCCGAGCAGATCCGCCGGATCCGCACTCTCGTCGAACAGGTCACTGTCCGGGATTCGATCGTGGCGTACATATACCGGATCGTGGATGCCACGCGGCGGCACCCCTTGGTGCGGCTCGGGGCATCCCCCCGTGGCGCCATAGGCGTCAAGAGCACCTCCCAGGCGCTCGCCTTCCTGTCGGGCAGGGACTTTGTCACCCCCGGAGACGTCCGGAAGACCGCAACAGCCGTCCTCTGCCACCGCATATTCCTCGCGGGGGAAGCCCCGGAGACGGAGGCCGGGGAGGCGATCCTTTCTGAGATCCTCGAGGCCGTCCCCGCACCCGTATGAGGAACCTCTTCCGGAAGCTCCGCCTGCCGCGGAAGCTCCGGGTAACCTTCCCGGGGAAATGGTTCCTCGCGCTCACCATCGGCGTAGGCGCTGCGGCCATCAACACCCGGAACAACCTGCTCTACCTGGCCCTCAGCATGAATCTTAGCCTTGTCATCCTCTCCGGCATCCTGTCCGAGTGGTGTCTGCGGGGATTGCGAATCCGGGTGGGGCATGCCTCTGAGGCATTCGCCTCCCGGGAATCCCTCCTCACCGTCACCTGCTCGTCCGAGGGAAAACGGTTTCCGTCGGTTTCCATCTCCGTTACCCCCAAGCTTCCCGGAGTCCGAAAAACGGCCTGGTTTTCCGAGATCCCTCCGGGGGGAGCCGACTCGCGGGTCATTTCGTTCCGGCCCGATCGGCGGGGCCCGCTTCCTTCCTTCTCGTGCACCGTATCCACCCGGTTCCCCTTCGCCCTCTTTGAAAAATCCGCCGAAGTGATACCCCCCGGGGGGGGGCTGATCGTGTACCCGGAACCGGGCCGGCCGGAAGGTGCATCCTCCCGCGAGGCGTCCGGCGACCAGGCCGGGGGGAAGGCAGCCGGGGGAAAAGAGGGGACTTCCATCCGCGGCGTGAGGGCCCACATCCCTTCCGACCCGGTCCGGGACATACACTGGAAAGTTTCGGCCCGGCTCGGAAAATGGATGGTAAAGGAAAGGGAGGTAGACCCCGTGCGGGTGGTCGACCTCCTGCTGCCGGTGCCTTCGCCCCCGCGGGAATTCGAACGGCTCGTTTCGCGGATCTGCGCCCTCGTTCTCCGTTGCGAACGGGACGGAGTGCCATACCGTCTCCGGGTCGGTGACCGGGTCTTCATCGATCCCACGGAAGGCGGACGGCGAAAGAGGGCGCTTTCGGTCCTCGCAAGAGTCCAGGCGGACGGCTCCCTTCTCCCGGGGAAGAGCAAGGAGGGCAGGTGATGCAGCCGGGGGGACAAGTCCGGATTCCGGGCGTTCTCTGGTTCTCGCTGCGCGCCCATTGGGCCTCCGGGCTGCTCCCGCTTGCCTTCCTCACGGAAATCTCCCGCCCGGCACTAGCCGTCGCCACGGCCGCGTTTGCCGTCGGCGCGTTCCTGGATTGGACAGGCAACCATCGGCGGGGGTGGCACCGGGCCACCTCCCCCCTCCTGGTGGCGGGGGCCCTCGCGGCAGTCGCCGATCTCGTTTTCGGAAGCGGCGACCTCCTCGGTTCCGTATCCCTTCTCCTGCTCGGCGTGCAATCGGTCAAGTTCCTCCTCCCAAAAACCTTCCGGGACGGGTGGCAGCTGTGCGCAATTTCGTTCCTCGAGTTCCTCGCCGCGGCTGCAAGCACAACGGAAATCCAGTTCGCTGGATTCCTTTTCCTGTTCCTGGGACTATCCGCCGGGGCGATGTGGGCACTGCAGACCGAGGAATCGGCGGAAGCAGGAGGGGCCGTCCCCCGCGCGAACCCGGGATTCGCCTTTCCGATGCTCCTGCTGTCCGCGGTGGGGGGGTTTCTCCTGACGGGGGTGCTGTTCGCGGTCACCCCCCGTGTCGGAATCGGGCAGTTCCTGCATCACCAGGGGATACGCGGAGGGCTAACCGGTTTCTCCGATGCGATCTCCCTGCGCGACGTCACCTCCGTCAAGGCCGACCGAAGGGTCATCGCCCGGATCGAGTTCCCCGAACTGGCTGCAGGGGTGTCACCCTCCGGCCTGTACCTGCGCGGAGGGACATACGCCCGTTTCGACGGAACGAAGTGGAGGCGGGCGGAAACAGCGCTTGCCAGGGTTCCGAAAACCGGGCTCCACTACTTCCTCTCTCCGAAGCCGGCGGCTCCCCTCTCTTCCGCGGAAATCTTTCTGGAACCGACAGGCCACTCCGCCCTGTTCGTCTATCCGGGGGCGGTTGCGGTCGAGGGAGCCCTGGGGGAGATCCGGACAGATGGCAGGGGTAACTATCTTCTGTCGGCGGGGGAATCCGCGGTCCGCTACCACCTCCGGTTCTCCCCGGAGGGGGCGCCGCGGGGGAACCGCCCTTCCGGCCCCGACGACGCATACCTTGCCCTGCCGCCCGATGCAAACGAAATCCGGGAGCTCGCCAGACAGGTAACATCGCGGGGAAAGTCGGATGGGGAACGGGCCGAGCTCGCGAGGCAGTTTTTCCTGAACGGGTTTCGGTACAGCCTGAACGACGTCGCATCCTCGGTCGAGGAGTTCCTGTTCCGGAAAAGGGAGGGGTTCTGCGAACATTATGCCGCCGGCCTGACCCTTCTCTTGCGGGCGGCGGGGATTCCCGCGCGGATCGCGGCGGGATACCTGGGCGGCGAGTGGAGCGATGTCGGGAAATACCTCATCGTCCGCCAGTCCGACGCGCACGCCTGGACGGAGGCGTGGATCGGCGGCAGGTGGGTCACACTGGACGCGACGCCGTTTCTCGGCGAGGACAACCCGTTTTTCTCCCGGACGGGAAAGATCGGCATGTACATTGACTGGGCCAAGCAGCGGTGGAACAAGTACGTCGTGAATTACTCGCTGCGGATGCAGGCGGATGCCGTGTCCGAAGGATGGTTTGCGCTGCGGCGGTCAGGAAACCGGATCCGGGGAACGATCAGGAGCGCGGGCGGAGTAATTTCCCGGGTGGCCGCGGGCTTCGGACTGGCCTTGGCGGCGCTCCTGCTCGCCTGGCGCACCCGCGGACGCGTAACCTCCCGGTATCCCCGCAGGCCCGGAGAGGATGAACTCCCTCTCCCAAGGCCTTATGCCCGGCTGCTCCGGCGCCTGTCGGCCACCTGCCGCCGGAGGTCCGCCGGCACTCCCTTCGAGGAATACCTCCGGGAAGCGGCGGAGAGAACCCCCGTCCTCCTCCCCGAGACCGCCCGATTCCTCTCCCTGTATCACCGCGAACGCTTCGGGCCGTATCCCCTCCCTGCGGAGGAGTCGGCCGAGGCAGGCAGACTCGCGGATTTGCTCCGGCAGAGGCTCTTCCATCCCGAAACCCGATAGGGAAGGCATCCCCGGGCACACGGATTGCATTCCCCTGTGAGTAACCGGTTCGGGACCTGCGGATGAGGGCACCGGGATCCCGCGGAAAGTCAGGGAGGGCCGACCCTTGCTCGTTCGCGTGCTCGCATCCACCATCGCTGGGATCGACGCGGTGCCCGTGGAGGTGGAAACCGATATTTCGAAAGGGCTCCCCTCCTACACCATCGTGGGGCTTCCGGGAGGAGCCGTGCGCGAGAGCGCGGACAGGGTGCGCGCTGCCATCCGCAACTCCGGCCTCCCGTTCCCGGGGCGGAAGATCACCATCAATCTCGCCCCGGCCGACGTGAGGAAGGACGGGGCCCTCCTCGACCTCCCCATTGCCCTCTCCCTCCTCTGCGCGGAAGGAGTTGTCCCGGCGGATTCCCTGGGGAAATTCCTCGTCGGTGGTGAACTCTCTCTCGACGGAACCGTCAAACCGGTACGAGGGGTCCTTTCGCAGGCCCTTCTCGCCAGAAAGAAGGGACTTTCGGGAATCATCGTCCCGTCCGCCAATTTCGGGGAAGCCGGTCTCGTTCCCGGACTCGAGGTCATCCCGGCTGAGACACTCCGGGATGCCGTGGCGGCCCTGTCAGGCGACCTTCTTCCACCACGGGAAGGCCGGCATTGTCCTGCGCCCGTCCCCGCCGATCCCGGCGGGCCGGATCTTAAGGACGTGGTCGGCCAGCCGGTGCCGCGAAGGGCGCTGGAAATAGCGGCGGCAGGGGGTCATGCGCTTCTTCTCTCCGGCCCCCCGGGTTGCGGGAAAACGATGCTCGCGGAGCGTATGCCGGGAATCCTGCCCGACTTCGAGGAAGACGAGGCGCTTGAAACGGCAAAGATCTACAGCGCAGCAGGGGAGTCCCCCTGGCCACGCCTCATAACACAACGTCCCTTCCGCACCGCCCATCACTCCGTGACCCCTGCCGGGCTGGTAGGCGGAGGAAATCCGCCCCGCCCCGGGGAGATCACCTTCGCCCACGGCGGAGTGCTTTTTCTCGACGAGTTATCCGAATTCCGGCGGGAATCCCGGGAAGCTCTTCGGCAACCACTCGAATCCGGGGAAATCCGGATCGTGCGGGCGGGCGGCGTCTACCGGTTCCCTTCCCGTTTCCTGCTCCTTGCGGCGACGAACCTGTGTCCGTGCGGAAGCGTTGGTCACCCGAAACGGATCTGCCGATGCTCTCCCGGCATCCTCCTGCGCTTCTCGCAGAAATTCTCCGGCCCCCTTCTGGACCGCTTCGACCTGTCGGTAACCGTCGCCCCCCTTTCCGCCGATGACTGGTCCGCATCATCGGGGGGAGAGGAGTCAGCCGCCGTCCGGCGGCGCGTCACGGCAGCCCGCAGCACCCAATCCCGACGCTTCGCCAAAAACCCCTTTCGGACGAACGGGGCTGCCGTCGTCCCCCATTCCGAGATGACCTCCTCCTTCTCCCCCGAAGCGCGCGCGTTCCTCGTGCGTGCGGCCGATCGGATGGGTCTGTCCGGAAGGGGGATCGGAAAAGCGGCCCGGGTGGCCAGGACAATCGCCGACCTGGCGTCGGAAAAGCGCGTGTCCCTTCCGCATGTCGCGGAGGCACTCCAGTACCGGCTTCCCGTTTTTACCCTTCGGGGAGGGGAAGGAAGGGATGGTTCCTGACGGTTTCCGCGGAAGTTATATTCGGGATGCCGTTACGGAAGTTACAACCGGTCCGCAATATCCCAGAACACCTTTTCCACGTAATTGCGGAAACCGTGGATGAAGGCACAACGCCTGTTGAACCGTGCCAGCGACCCGCAAAAGTACAGGCCGGGGAGGGAGGACTGCCCCGTGGGAGAGATGACGGGATACCCGTCTTCATCGGTTTGCACATTCCCGCCTTCGATCGGAATCCACGCCGGTCGATACCCCGTGGCGCAGATGATCCAATCGAACTCCTTCTGCCCACCGCTTTGGAAGCTGACCCGTTTGCCCGCCACGCTGACCACGGGGTCCTCTTCCTGCAGCGTGATGATTCCGAACCGGATGCACTCCTTGAGCGCGCTTTCCGATGATCCCCGGATGTCCTCCAGATCCCCCGTCTCGCTGAAATAGCGCATCGGCCCGCGGGTGCAGAGCGTGACCCGGGCGGTCCCGGCCATCTCGAGGGCAATTTCCGCTGCGGAGTTCCCGCCCCCGATGATCAGGACCCGCCTCTCCCGGTACGCCATGCAATGGACGAAGTCGCAGGAATGGAGGACGAAAGGGTTGGAGGCGATTCCCGGAATGTCGGGAAACGCCGGCTCCGACGACGATCCCGTTGCGATCACCAGAAACCGGCAGGACATTTGCCCGTTCGATGTCTCTACGGAGAATCCCCGGGGGATGACGGCGGCCCGAACCGCGGGGGTATTCTCGGCAATGCGAAGCATGTTCTCCCGGGCGAAGGCGTCCACGTAGCAGAGAAAATCTTCCCGGCTGGGGAACGGCTTCCGGACGCCGGGAATCGCCCACAGAGGGTGCTTCAGCGTCAGGGACGTCCAGTCGGTGCCCGGGACGGAGGGGGACAGCAGGGTCATACCCTGACGCATCATGCGCCACGACTGGGCCGTCTTTCCCCGCTCGAGAACCTGGTAGTCGATCCCGTGCTCCTGGAGGAGATGCGCCAGGATGAGCCCACCCGGGCCGCCCCCGGCGATGATCACATCCTTCATCGGTTCCCCCTTTCCCCGGGAATCTTTTTACTATATCACCCGGAGAGCACCGATTTCCGAGTTGACAGGAAATCCGGTCTTTCCTATAGTAAATGGTTCGTATCGTTGCCTGCGGAGGATAGGATAGATGTACGCTGTGGTGCGCACCGGGGGAAAACAGCTTCGCGTTTCCCCCGGAGATGTGGTCAAGGTGGAAAAACTCCCGCTGGAGCCCGGGGAGACCGTGGAACTCTCGGACGTACTGCTCGTTTCCTCCGAAGAGAAAACGGCGGTAGGAACCCCCACGGTTCCCAACGCCAAGGTCATCTGCATGTCTCTCGGGGACGGGAAGGAAAAGAAAATCATCGTCTACAAGTACAAGCGGAGGAAGGGGTACGCACGCAAGCAGGGCCACCGCCAGATGTTCACGAGACTGTCGGTAAAGGAAATCCTGGTCGGCTGAACGCACGCCGGGAGAAAGGTTCGGAAATGGCGCACAAAAAAGGGGTTGGCAGCTCAAGGAACGGACGGGACAGCCAGAGCAAGCGTCTCGGCGTGAAGGCCTACGGCGGCGAGACCGTGACAGCCGGGTCGATCATCATCCGCCAGCGGGGCACGGCCGTGCACCCGGGACGAAACGTCGGCGTGGGAAGGGACCACACCCTGTTCGCCCTGATCGACGGAATGGTTCAGTTCGAGCGGTTCGGGAAGGACCGCAAGAAGGTGTCCGTCCTCTCCGTTACGTAAGGCCCCCCTCTCCATGCATTTCATCGATGAGGCCACCGTCACCGTCCGGTCAGGGGACGGAGGGCGGGGTTGCGTAAGCTTTCGCCGGGAGAAGTACGTTCCCCGTGGCGGGCCGGACGGCGGCAACGGCGGTAACGGCGGCAGTGTCATACTCCAGGTCAGCCCGAACCTCTCCACATTGCTCGACTTCCGGTACCGGAGAATCTTCAAGGCCAAGCGGGGACAGCACGGGATGGGGAAGAACATGCACGGCAGGAACGCCCCCGACCTGGTGATCCCCGTGCCTCCGGGCACCATGGTATACGACGGCGAGACGGGAGAGCGGCTGGCCGACCTGACGAGGGAGGGGGAGATTCTCAAGGCGGCAAAGGGAGGACGCGGGGGACGCGGGAACACCTCCTTCGCCACGTCGACGAACCAGGCCCCGGACACCGCCCAGCCGGGGATCCCGGGGAAGGAAAGAACGCTTCTTCTCAAGCTCAAGCTCATCGCCCAGATCGGCCTCGTCGGGCTCCCCAACGCGGGGAAGTCCACCCTCCTCTCCCGGATCTCACGGGCAAGACCAAAGATCGCCGACTACCCGTTCACCACTCTCTCCCCCGTTCTGGGGGTGGTTACCCATCACGACAAGGAGTTCGTCGTGGCTGACCTGCCGGGGCTCATCGAGGGCGCCCACAGAGGGGCGGGCCTGGGTCACCGGTTCCTCAAACACGCGGAGCGCACGGAGGGACTTGTCCATGTCCTGGACGCCGCCGGGACGCCGGAGGAAATCGTGGACGCGTACCGCGTCGTGCGTCAGGAGATGGAGAGGTTTCTCCCCGAACTCATCGCCCGCCCCACGCTCCTGGCGTTCAACAAGATGGACTTACCGGGCTCGAGGGAATCCGCGGAGCACGCCCTCGCGGAGTTGAATTTCCCGGAAAGGGATGCCTATTATATTTCCGCGGTCACCGGGCAGGGGATTCAGGAGCTGCTGAACGGCCTGGTGGCCCTTCGGAGACGCCCACCGTATGAGCTCTGAATCCGTGACGCGCCGCGAATCCGTGTTTCTTTCCCGGAAGATCCGGCGGATAGTCGTGAAGCTGGGCAGCGGTGTGCTCGCCGACGAAGAGAAGGGCCTGCGCAGCCCGTCCATCCGCGCCCTGGCCGCCCAGGTGGCAAGAGCCTGGGAGGAGCGGGGCATCCAGTTTGTCGTCGTCACCTCGGGGGCGATAGCGGCGGGCCGCAAAAAAATGGGGATGCGGGAAAAACCCCGGACCGTGGCGCTGAAGCAGGCGGCCGCCGCCGTCGGGCAGCCGAGCCTGATGTACTCCTACGAACGCGCCTTCGAAAAGCGGGGGCGGAAGGTGGGGCAGCTGTTACTGACCCACGAGGACTTCGAAAACCGGGAGCGGTACAACAACGCCCGGAACACCGTGGAAACGCTTCTCTCCCGCGGAATCGTGCCGATCATCAACGAAAACGACACCGTAGCGACCGTGGAAATTAGGCTGGGGGACAACGATCACCTGGCCGCGCTTGTGACCCAGATGATCGGGGCGGACCTTCTGATCCTGCTTACCGACAATGACGGGGTCTTCACCCGGGATCCCCGCCGCTACCCGGACGCACGGCTGATTCCGATCATCGGGACGATCGACGAGGAACTGCTGCGGGTGGCGAGCACTTTGCGGACGCAGGCCATGGGAACCGGCGGCATGGCGTCGAAACTCATGGCGGCGCGCGTCGTCAGCGAGTCGGGTACGCCCGTGGTGATCGGGTCGGGGCTCAAGCGCCGGTCCATCGACGACATTCTCGCAGGCAAAGAGGTGGGGACGCTCGTCATCCCCGTCGAACGAAACAGGAGGAGCAGCCGGAAGATGTGGATCGCCTATGCGAGACATCCGCACGGCACCATCGTCGTCGACGACGGGGCCGTCCGGGTCCTGCGGGAAGGGGGAAAAAGCCTCCTGCCTGCAGGGGTGGTGTCCGTGCAGGGAAGATTTCGCCGGGGAGACGCGGTCTCCATCAGCGACCAAAGGGGGCAGGAGTTCGCCCGGGGAATCTCGGCGTGGACAAGCAAGCAGGTGGAGCGGTGCAAGGGGAAGAAAAGCCCGGAGGTCCGGATCCTGCTCGGCGAGGGGGTCCCCGCCGAGGTGGTGCACCGGGACGACCTCATGATCATCAGCCCCCCCCAAATCCCCGAGGGGAGAAAAGGAGCCGTATCGTAGATGGCCAGGACCAGGGCGACCACGACCAAAGATATCGTCGACGCGGTCTGCCGCGCGGCCCGGGAGGCTTCGGCTCGCATGGGGCAGGCGGGCACGGCGCAGAAGAACGCGGCTCTTGCCGCCATGGCGAAGGGATTGCGCGACCGCGCGAAATGGCTCAAGCAGGAGAACCGGAAAGATCTCGAGGCGGGGTCGGCCAAGGGACTCTCCGGCGCGATGATCGACAGGCTTGCGCTGACCGACGCCCGGATCGAGCAGATGGCCGCAGGGATCGAGGCGGTGATCGCCCTTCCCGACCCCGTAGGGGAGATCGAGAGGATGTGGCGGCGCCCCAACGGCCTTTCGGTGGGGAAGATGCGCATTCCGCTCGGTGTCATCGGGATCATCTACGAATCGAGGCCGAACGTCACCGCGGATGCAGCCGCGCTCTGCATCAAGTCGGGAAACGCCGTCATCCTGAGGGGCGGCTCCGAGGCGATCTTTTCCAACACCGCGATCGCACAGATCCTGCGCGAGTCGATGACCCGTGCGGATCTTCCCGCGGACGCCGTGTCGGTAATCGAACGGACGGACCGTGAGGCCATCGATTATATGCTCGCGGCCGAGGAGTATATCGACCTCATCATCCCCCGCGGGGGAGAAGGGCTGATCCGGAGCGTGGCGGAGAAATCCCGCATCCCCGTCATCAAGCATTACAAGGGTGTCTGCCACATCTACGTGGACGAGGGAGCGGATCTCGGACAGGCGGTCGCCATCTGCGTCAACGCGAAGGTGCAGAGGCCCGGGGTATGCAACGCGATGGAAACGCTTCTGGTGCACGAAAAAGCCGCCGGGAAATTTCTTCCCGCCGTCTCGGCCGAACTCCGGAAACAGGGCGTGGAAATCCGCGGCTGCCCGCAGACCCTTTCCCTCGTGCCCTTTGCAGTTCCGGCCTCCGAGGAGGACTGGGGAACCGAGTACCTCGACCTGCTCCTCGCCGTGCGGGTGGTCCCCTCGATGGACGAGGCGATCGCGCACATCCGCCGGCACGGGTCGCTGCATACGGAAGCGATTCTCACAAGGGACCACGGACGTGCCATGCGGTTCTTGCGCGACGTGGACTCCTCTCTCGTTCTGGTGAACGCGTCCACCCGGTTCAACGACGGGTTCGAGCTGGGGCTCGGGGCGGAAATCGGGATCAGCACCACCAAGATCCACGCCTTCGGCCCGATGGGCCTCGTCGAACTCACGACCACAAAGTTCATCGCCTTCGGGGACGGCCAGGTCCGGACGTAATTGGACGCGAAGCGACCATCCTCGGCGCTGTTCGGCGGGACCTTTGATCCGTTCCACAACGGTCACCTGCGCATGGCGATCGAGGTCAAGGAAGCGCTCGACATTTCCCGTGTCGTGCTCCTTCCCGCCCATCACCCCCCCCACAAACCCCGGCAGCCCGTCTCCGGTGCGGATCACCGTTTCGCCATGGTGTCCGCCGCCATAGCCGGGCTAGCGGGATTCGAGGTTTCCGACCGGGAGATCCGCCGCGAGGGACCTTCCTACTCGCTGAACACGGTTCGGGAATTTTGCCGGGCCGAGCCCGGGGTCGACTGGGCCTTCGTGATGGGAGCCGATTCTTTCGGGGAGATCTCCACCTGGCACCGGTACGAGGAACTCCTCACCGCATGCGACTTCGTCCTCCTTCCCCGGCACGGGACACCCCGCAAGCCCGTTCCTCCCGAGGGGATGCGTATTGAAAAAGAGGACCCGCATTGCTATAGTTGGACGGGAGAAAGCTACCGCCTCCCGGGCGGGCGGATGCTGTACAGCCCCGCCCTGCCGGCTCTGGATATCTCTTCCCGCTCCATTCGGGAGAAGGTTCGGAGCGGACGTTGCCTCCGGGGTCTTGTACCGCCGGAGGTGGAAAAATACATCGCCGAGCACGGTCTGTACCTCGGAACCGGGGAGGAAGGACGGTCATAACGACAAGAGATACGGTGATCCAGTGCGCGCGGCTTGCGCAGGAGAAAAAAGCCGCCGGGATCCGCGCTCTGGACGTCCGGGAGAGTGCCACCTTCACCGATTACTTTCTCCTCTGCTCGGGAACGTCCGACCGGCACGTTACCGCCGTCGCCAGCCACATCGAGGAGTCGCTCAAGAAAGAAGGTGTCCGCCCGCTGGGAATGGAAGGCATGCGCGAGGGGCGGTGGGTCCTGATCGACTACGACGATTTCGTGGTACACGTCTTCCTGGACAGCGTCCGGGACTTTTACCGGTTTGACCGGTTGTGGGGATCCGCGCCGGAAATCCCCATTCCCGAGGACCGATAGACAAAGCGGAGGAACTCCACGCATGGCGATCCGACTGCTCTTCCTCCTGTTCGTCGTCATCCTGGTCGCCTTTTCGTACATCTCCCTCCTGAACGGCCAGCACATCCAGTTCTTCTACTCCGCCACCCGCCAGGTGGAGGTGACGGTCAGCGAGCTCGCCATCCTGGCCTTTTCTCTCGGAGCCGCCATGGTGATTCTCGGCACGATGGTCAAGGATGTGACCCTGGCCTCCAAAAACTGGAAGGAGAGGCGGGAAAAGCAGCGCCGGGAGGCCGCCCGGGCCCGTGTCGCCAAGGCGACGGGACTGTTCCAGAGGGGACTGCTCGATGACGCCGCCGCGGAACTAAAAAAGAGCCTTGCTGTCAACCCCGACGACCAGGAGGCGCTCACCCTCGTGGCCGACGTGGAAATTGAGCGGAAGAATCTCCTGGAGGCTGTCAAGGCACTGACGCGGATCAAGCAGATCGACCCGTCGGACATCACGGTCTACTTCCGTCTCGCGGGGCTGTATCGCGAGATGAACGACCTCGAGAATGCGCTGTCGCTGCTCCGAAGGATCGAAAACTCCGACGGCGAGAACCTGCGCGCCTGGGAAGGAATTCGGGACATCCACATCGAGCAGAAGGAGATGGTTCCCGCGTACGCGATGCAGAAGAAGATCGTCAAGCTCAAGGGGAAAAGCGTGTCCGCCGAGGACAGGGCCCTGTTCGACGCTCTCCGGTACGAGAAAGCGGTCCGCCGCATGGCGGAAGGGAAGACCGACGACGCCGAGAGACGCCTTCGGGAGCTCATCAAGGACCAGCCCCTCTTTACGGCGGCCTACCTCGTCCTCTCCGAGCACCTCCGGGAGCGGGGAAGCCTGGAGGAGGCGGCGGACACCTTCCTCTCGGGATTCCGGGCTACACGCAACGCTGTCTTCCTGATCCGGCTTGAGGACCTGGGGGTGGAGACGGAGAGGCCGGAGGCGATGATCGCGGTGTTCCTCGACCTTATCCGGGAGCACCCCTCTTCATTCGATGTCAACCTGTTCCTGGGGAAGTTCTACCTCCGCCTGGAGATGAACGACGAGGCGCTGGAACAGTTGTTGAAGGCGGAAATGCTGGACCCGGAGCGCGAGTCCGTAAACGTATTGCTTGCCGAGGCGCTCCGGCGGAGGGGTCGGTATGAGTCGGCCTGCCAGCACTACCAGCGCGCCTTCGGGTACAAACGCCGGTATCTCATCCCGTTCCGCTGCACCGGATGCGGCCAGACGACGATCAAGTGGGCCGCCCGCTGCTCCTCCTGCGGAATCTGGAACAGTTACGCCATCTTTCACGGACAACAGGAACACGCCATCCCCGCCACCGTCCGGTGATTCCCGCGGAGCCCGCAGGCGTCTGTGTGCGGTCTGGAAGACCGGGTACCGGACGGTTTCCGGGGAAATCGCCCTTCTGCGATCGCTGCTTCCGCCCGCAACGCCCGACCTCTCCTATGACGCGATAGGAGTCTGGCCCGCCGCCGGAACCGGCGGGCCCTTGCCGGTCGCATCCCTTCCCTGCTCCCGCCACCGGCCGTTTGAACTCGCCCTTTCCCTTTTCGCCTACGAGGAGAATGTCCGGGAGGGGATCCGGGCCGCCAAGTATGCGGGGAGAAGCGACGTGGCTCGCTCCCTTGCGCGGCGCTTCTTCGAGGCGATCCGGGGAGGTTGGGCCGACCGGTTCCCGGCCGGATTCCGGCCGACGGTCGTCCCCGTTCCGATCCGGCCGGTAAAATATTTCCGGCGAGGGTACAACCTTCCCGCGCTTGTGGCTCTCCCCTTAGGCCGGCTCGCCGGATGGCCCTGCGACCCGCTCCTCCTGCAAAGGACCGGGGAACACCGCCCCCAGGCAGGATTGCCGCTTGCCGCCCGGGACGAAAACGTCCGAAGGGCGTTCACCGTCCGGACCAGCGCGCAGGTTCCCCGTCAGGTGCTTCTCATCGACGACGTGTACACCTCGGGGGCGACCGTTGCGGCGTGCGCGCGAATGTTGAAAATGGCCGGGGCGGAGCATATAGTGGTCCTGACGGTGGCGCGCGCCAATCTTTCCCGTCACCCGATGCCCATCCCGTACCAGGCAATTACCAGGGAGACCGCATGATTCCTGTGTTCCAGGCAGCCGCCCTGCAGTTTCCCATCCGGATGGGAGACGTGAAGGCCAACGCCTCCCGGGCCTTCGCACTCCTTCGGGACGCCGCAGGGGGAGGGGCGGCTCTGTGCGTCCTCCCGGAGATGTGGAGCACGGGCTTTTCCTACGACAACCTGAAGACGCTTAGCGGGACCACTCCCGGGATCCTGTACGATCTCCGCCGCTTCGCGGCCGACAGACGCGTCGTCATCGCCGGCTCGCTCCCCGAGCGGTCCGGGAGGTCCGTGTACAACACGCTCTATGTCATCAACTCGACGGGTGCGATAACGGGCGAGTACCGGAAGACACACCTGTTCTCCCCTTCGGGGGAACACCTCCACTTCCGGAGGGGGACGGCCGCCTCGGTGGCTCACACCTCCGTGGGAACGATCGGGCCGCAGATCTGCTACGACATACGGTTCCCCGAGCTGTCCCGGAAATATTATGCCGAGGGAGCCACCCTGTTCTGCGTGCCCGCGCAATGGCCATCCGCCCGGAAGGCCCACTGGGACCTGCTCACCGTCGCCCGTGCCGTGGAGAACCAGCTCTTCGTGGTAGCGGCCAACGCGGTCGGGAAGTCGGGGGAGTTCGAGTATTCGGGGGGATCGGTCATCGTCTCTCCGTGGGGGGAACGGCTGGCCCAGGGAGGAGAGGACGAAAGCATCGTGATCGCGACGATCGACCCTGCCCGGGTCGAGGACGCCAGAAGGAGAATCCCGTGCGCACAGGACAGGAACGAACGCGCCTACCGGAAGACCCGCTCAAAAAGATAATTCCCCGGCGTGCGGTACGCGCCCTCTTTGCCCGATTGCGCCGCCAGGGGAAGAAAGTCGTCTTCACCAACGGGTGCTTCGACATCCTGCACGCCGGGCACGCACGGTATCTTCGGGAGGCGGCCGCGCTCGGCGGGGTTCTCGTGGTGGGGCTGAACAGCGACGCGTCCGTGCGGCGCCTGAAAGGAGAGGGACGCCCCGTCCAGACGGCCCGGGACCGTGCCTATCTTCTGGCGTCGCTCGCCTGCGTCTCCTTCGTCGCAGTGTTTTCCGAGGACACGCCGGCTTCCCTCATCCGGGAGGTCGATCCCCACACCCTCGTGAAGGGGGAGGACTGGAAGGGAAAGGAAATCGTCGGCTCCGATTTCGTCCTGTCCCGGGGCGGGACCGTCCGGACGATCCGGCTCCTCCCCGGGAGATCCACCACCTCCATCCTCCGCCGCGCAAGGGAAGTGAAGGAAAAACGGTCGTAACTGCCGATCCCGCCGCGCACGGGCGAATCCCCGAATTCGGCAGCCCTACAAGCCGCTTCTGACGCGGAATCCTTCCATGAGTTCAGGGGGGAGTATTTTTCGATAACCGGTGGCGAAACGCCACCGGTTTGCGCGCAAGACCCCCTGCATTCCCCGGCCAGGCAAGGGCCGCGTTGCGGACCGATTTAAACTTGGCTCCGGCAGGCATCCATCCAGGCCCATTCGGAATCGTATTCGTATACACGAACAGCGACGGGCAAGCGGAAGCAACGGGGAAGGCGTCGGCAGGGGGGAACGAGTCGCGAAAAAGATACGGACGGTCATGAGGTTTCGCGTGTTTCTCCCCTCTATTCTGTTCCTTGCCTGCCTGGCGCAGACGACAGTGGCTGCGGAAGGTAGCGCAAAAGGGGTGCTCGACGGAAAGGTCTTCGTCGTCGAGAGAGGCGAAGCGGGGAAGAAGGCAGACGGGAAGGACACGTACATCTTCCGGGACG
>DATHRT010000047.1:0-26066 GCA_035464915.1 Candidatus Limnocylindria bacterium | reverse complement strand
TACATGGAGCTGGTCCTGCTGGTTTGCCTTGCCTCCCTCTTCTCGACATTTACCACTCCCGTGCTGAGCGCGATCTTTACGCTCTCCATGTTCCTGATCGGCCACATATCGAAAGGGCTGCTCGTTTTCGGGGGAAGGTCCCCCTCCGGTACGGCGCGGTTTGCGGCACGCCTCCTGTTCTACGTGCTGCCGAATCTGGAGAACTTCAACTGGAAGAACGAGATCGTACACGGGACCGGACCCACGGTCTCTGCACTGGCCTATCCGGCAGGGTACCTGTTGACCTACGGCGCCGCCGTCCTGTTCCTGGCCTGCCTGCTTTTCTACCGGAAGGATTTCAAGTGACGGGTGCGGGAGGGATTCCGGCTCCGCCGTTCCTTGTCCTCTTCCTGCCGGGGATGTTCGCCCTCGGCGCGTGCCTGGGCTCCTTTTTCAACGTGCTCATTCACCGTATTCCCCGCGAGGAGTCGATCGTACGCCCGCCATCGCGCTGCCCGGCATGCGGCCGCCCCGTCCGGGCAAGTGAGAACGTCCCGATCGTGAGCTTTTTCCTTCTGCACGGGAAGTGCGCCGGCTGCGGGGGCGGGATCTCCTGGCGGTATCCCGCCGTGGAAGCGGCAAGCGGCGTCGGGTTCCTCCTGATCGCGTGGGCGGACGGCATCGGGTTTGCCCTGCTCCGCGACCTCGTCTTCTTCTCGCTGCTCGTCCCGATCGTGTTCATCGACATCGACCACCGGATCATCCCCGACGAGTTGTCCCTGGGCGGTCTCGCCGCGGGGATTCTTCTCTCGTTTCTCCCCGGAGGGGACTGGAAGGGAGCCCTGGTAGGGGCGGCGCTCGGCGGCGGGATCCTGTACGCAACGGCGGCAGTGTACCACAGGGTTACGGGGATCGAAGGCCTGGGAGGCGGCGACATCAAGCTCCTAGCGATGATCGGCGCGTTTCTCGGGTGGAGGGGCGCCCTGTTCACGATATTCGTCGGCTCCCTGCTGGGCGTGGCGGGAGGAGTCGTGGCCATGCGGAAGGGAAGCGATGGACTCAAGACCGCCATCCCGTACGGCCCTTACCTGTGCGCGGCCGCGCTGATGGCCCGTTTCCTGGGCGATTTTTTCTGGGGGTTCCTCTAGAACAAGGTCCTGGCGACGTTGTCCTGCACGGGCTCTCCGTCGCGGGTGATGGTCCACAGATCGCCCTCCATCGCCCCAACGCCGTTTGCGTACCCGATGTAATTCAAGGCGTTGTCGAAGAGGGTGACGGAGACATCGTAATAGTCGTACTTAACGGGGTCGAAATCGAGCAGGGCGACGTTGTCCGTATAATGCTCGTGTTCCGAGAAATAGATGAGTTCCGTTTTCTGCAGTTGCTTGAGCACGTATTTCGCCTGTGTGAACCGGGCCTTGTTCACGATCTTGCCGTAGGTGTACACCGCGATGGTCGCGAGAATTCCGACGATGGTGAGCACGATGGCGAGTTCGATGAGAGTGAACCCCCTGCGGAGGCGGAAAGGATTCACTCCGATTCCCCCGGACCGGCGGGACCGGTTGGTCCGTGGGGAGCATTTTCTTCCCGTTGTCGGCCAATCTGTTGCGAAAGGCGTTCGAGGAGTTCCGCGGTGTCCTGGAAGTGGTCGCCCTTGCGCAGGTTGATGCTCTTCGGGTATTCCCCCCGGAGCATCATCTCGATTACCCTGTTGATCCGGTAGATGGGTCCCGCGATCCGGTGGCTGAAGATGAGGGTATAGAGGAATACGCCGGCCAGGACGAACAGTACGGCGGGCCAGATTCTCCGGTGGAGGATGAGAAACTCCTCGGCGGCGGGCTGGAGTTCCGCCAGGTCTGCGCCCGTTACGAGCCCGATAATGGACGGGGTGAACACCAGCAAGACCCCGGCGACGAAGAACAGGAGGAAGACGAAGAGCATGCGCCATGCCAGCCCGAACTGAAAACGCCTGTCGGCCAGCCGGGTTTTTCGTCGGTCGCTCGGGTGGGTCACATTCGCCTCCCCCTTCTGTTTTTGCTATTCTAAGCAATGTGAGGTCTATGTCAACGAAGTCCCTGTGGGGGCGGGCCGTTTGAAAAAGGACATTTCGGTCCGGGCGGGCGTTGTCCTCCAGCTGTCGCTCATCGCGGTCGCCTCCCTCTCCCTTCTTGCGGTGTTTGCCTTCAAGGTCATCGAGATCACCATGAAACGCCGTCACGTGGAGGCGGCGGTCTCCGTCGCCGAAGTGGTGCGGAAGGTTGTCCGGGAGGAAGAAAGGGAGGGGGCCGCGGCCGGCCCTTTCGTCCGGGGGTTGATCGGGAATCTCTCGCCGTATGTCCGCGAGGTGGCCATTCTCCCGGAAGGCGAGGGGCCCGATGCGGTCAAGGTGACCCCCGTGGGGGAGCAGGTCTCTGCGATCTTCACCGTCCATCCGACCGTAGACGTCACCCTCCCGCTCGACGAGATTGACGCGGCGGGGAAAGACCCGCGGGGGATCCGGGTGCGCTTCTTTTCCCCCGGCATCGAGCCGGAGGCCCGCAACATCGTCCGGATTACGGTCGTCCTCGTGATTGTCGATGTCGCCGCGTTCGTGTTCTTCGGGTTCCTCCTCATGGACCGTTCGGTGGTGCGCCCGATCCGCCGCCTCGCGACGGTCACCGAGAAGATTGCCTCGGGGGACCTCCGTTTGCGTGCCGACGAGTCGCCGGCAAACGATGTCGGGCAGCTCGGGGCATCATTCAACCGGATGGTGGGCGCGATTCTCTCCGCGCAGGAAAAGGCGAAGCAGGCCCAACAGGAGACATTCCGCTGGGAAAAGCTCGCCACCGTCGGCCGCCTGGCCGCGGGGGTCGCGCACGAGGTGGGCAATCCCCTGATGGGGATCCGAGGGTATGCGGAATATCTCCGGCGGAACGATCCCCCCCGGCAGGAGCGGGAAGAGTGCCTCGACAAGATCGTGGCGGAAACGAAAAGGATCGAGAATATCGTGCGGGGGCTGCTGTCGGTAGCATCCTCGAAGCCGGACGGGGAGGAAGAAGCGGACGTGGACGAGGTCGTGCGCGAGACCGTCGAGATGCTTTCGTTCCGCAAGATATTCAGGGATGTCGAGGTGGTCGTCGAGACAGGCGGGGTGGGCCGGGCGGGCCTCTCGGCGGAGCGTTTCCGCCAGGTGCTGCTCAACTTCATGATCAACGCCGTCGATGCGATGGAAGGGGGAGGTGTTCTGCGTGTGCGGACGTTCGTCGTGAGACCGTGGGTGCCGCCGGCCCTTCGCAAGGCGAGAAGACGGGCGTCCGATCTGCCCGAAGTGGACGTGCTGCGTCTGCGGGGAGTAGCCGGAGGTCGGCCCGGGGGTGCGCTTGCGGTCTCCGTGTCGGATACCGGCTGCGGCATCGGACCGGATGCCCTTCCGTCGATTTTCGATCCGTTCTTCACGACGAAGGAGGCGGGGAAGGGAACCGGGCTCGGCCTGTCGGTCTCCCTTGCGATCGTGGAGGGAGCCGGAGGAGAGATCGCCGTTGAGAGCGGCGAGGGGAAGGGATCGACGTTCACCGTGATTCTGCCCGAGGCGGCGGGAAAGCCGGCGCCGGGGGACGCGAACGGGAGGGCGGATGGCTGACCGGATCCTGGTGGTGGACGACGAAGAGAGCATGCGGGACGTGCTGAACCGAATGCTCTCGGCGGAGGGGTATCTCGTCTCCCTGGCGGAGAACGGGAGGAGTGCCCTCGCGCTATTGGAGAGGAACCGATTCGACTACATCCTGTGCGACATCCGGATGCCCGAAATGGGGGGTCTCGAGCTTCTCCGGGAGATCACGTCCCGGAAGATTCCCGGGACGGCCATTATGATGTCCGCCTTCGGAACCGTGGAAACCGCGGTCGAGGCGATGAAGCTCGGCGCGTACGACTACATCTCCAAGCCGTTCATGAGCGACGAAATTCTCCTGACGCTCCGGAAGGCCCAGGAGAGGGAAACCCTGCGGAAGGAGAACGAGGTCCTCCGGGAGGAGGTAGAGAAGGCCTTCGGACCGGTGAAGCTGCTCTACGCAAGCCGGTCGATGGAAGACGTCGTACGCATGGTGGAGAAGGTGAAGGACTACGATACGACGGTGCTGGTGACGGGCGAGAGCGGGACCGGGAAGGAGCTGGTCGCGCGGATGCTCCACTTCGCCGGCAGGCGGAAGGAGAGACCCTTCGTCGCCATCAACTGCGGGGCAATTCCCGAGACCCTTTTGGAGAGCGAACTCTTCGGGCACCGGAAGGGGGCTTTCACCGAGGCGAAGGCGGACCGGGCGGGGCTTATCGAGAAGGCGGATGGAGGGACGCTGTTCCTCGACGAGATCGGCGAGCTGCCGCTCATGCTCCAGACGAAGCTTCTCCGGTTTCTTCAGGAAGGGGAGTTGCGCCGCCTGGGGGACACGGAGGTCCGGAAGGTGAACGTGCGCATCGTTGCCGCGACGGCGCGCGACCTCGAGCAAGAGGTGTCGGCCGGGAACTTCCGGGAAGACCTCTACTACCGGCTGAACGTCATACGGATCCACGTTCCTCCCCTGCGGGAACGGAGGGAGGACATCCCCCTCATGGCGCAGCATTTCCTGGCGCGCTTCCGCGCGAAATTCCGGAAGGGGGAGATCCGGTTCTCCCCGGAGGCGATGGAGACATTGACGGGGCACGATTGGCGCGGGAACGTCCGGGAGCTCGAGAATCTGGTCGAGCGATGTGTCCTCCTGGGGGGAGAGGGGGAGATCCGGCAGGAACAACTGGTCTCGATCTGGGAAGGGGGGATATCGGGAGACAAGGGGGCGGACCGCTCTCCGAGAGTGATCATCCGTGTCCCCGTTTCGCTTGCAAGCCCGGAACTGAAGAACGCCGTTAAAGAGATGGAAAGGCAGATGATCCGGCTCGCCCTGGAGCGGACCGGGGGGAGCCGGCCAAAAGCGGCGGAATTGCTGGGGATCAGCCATCCCGCCCTCCTGTACAAGGCGAAAGCGTATGGAATCAATTGATGGTAATTTAGCATAATTATAGTAATTTAACGTTCAGTTAAAAATATCTTGACATTACTTTTGGGGAATGTACCATTTCTTTAGCAATGGTACGTGCTGCCCATTTTTATTGCCGGGAACCGACCCGGCGGGGACGGGAATGAAGGGAGAAAATATCAAGGTTAAAGTCGAAGAGAACAACGTCCGAAAAATCAGGGAAGGCCTCCTGATGAGCAAGGCGGAGCTGGCGCGGCGCGCCGGGTTGTCGGTGCTGACCATCGATCGGGTGGAGAAGGGGATGACGTGCCGCATGGACACCAAGAGGAAGATCATCCTTTCCCTAGGACTGCAGTTGTCGGACAGGGACAAGGTTTTCAGCAAGAAAGACTGACGGGGCGGGTGGAGCCATGGCGCTTTTAGGATCGAAGGAGTTGATCGGATTGGACATCGGGTCGAGCGCCATCAAGCTCGCACATGTCAAGCCGGTGGGGGTGGAGTTTCGCGTAAAGAAGTTCGGGGTGTTTCCCCTGCCGCCGGACGCGATCGTGGACGGGGCCATCATGGACCACGTTTCGGTGATCGAGGGGATCAAGACGGCGCTGCGTGAGCTAAAGATTAAGGAGAAGGAGATCGCCACCTCGCTGTCCGGCCATTCCGTGATCATCAAGAAAGTGGTGCTGGCCACGACCACCCCCGAGGAACTGGAGGAGTCGATCCAATGGGAGGTGGAGCAGTACATCCCCTTCGACATCAAGGACGTCAAGATCGACTTCCAGGTGATCGGGCCGCTGAAGGAGGACCCGTCCAAGATGGACGTCCTCCTCGTCGCCGTAAAGACCGACCTCGTCAACGACTACGTATCAGTGATCAAGGACGCCGGCCTTACCCCCACGATCGTCGACATCGATTCCATCGCGGCGGGGAATGCCTTCGAGCTCTGCCACCCGGTGTCCGACGAGCAGGTTCCGATGGTGGTCAACGTGGGAGCCTCCTTCATGAACATCAACATTCTTCATTCGGGGGTCCCGCTGTTTACCCGAGACGTTCCGATGGGCGGAGGCATGTACACGTCGGAAATCCAGAAGCAGCTTGCGGTGAGCTTCGATACCGCCGAGGAGCTCAAGATCGGAAAAAAGGACGCGGGGGAACGGACGGAGAAGATCGCGGATATCATGAGGACGGTGTCGAACATCCTCTCTACGGAAGTCCAGCGGTCCTACAACTTTTTCTCGGCGACGTACCCTGACCGTCTGGTCACCAAGGTGTACCTCACTGGCGGCGCGGCGAAATCCGCATTTCTCAAGGAGATGCTCGCCGAGAAGATCGGAGTGGACGTGGAGCTGTTCGATCCATTTGAGGGGCTCATGGTGGAGGAAGGTTCGGTCGACCGGTCTCTGGCGGCAAGCTATAATACGGCCGCCACGGTTTCCATCGGGCTGGCGCTGCGGAACCAGGAGGATCGCCGATGATCCGGATAAATCTGATCCGGGGAAAGCGGAAAAAGAGAAAAGAGTTCAACGTCGATGCGCTCTACCTCCTGCTCCCTCTTATTGTGATCGTGGGGGTCCTGTTGTTCCATCGTTCGGTCGCCGGGAAAATCGAGGATCTCAACACCGGTATCCGCCGTGCCAACGTCGAGGTCGCCCGACTGCAGAAGGAAATCGGGGAGGTGGAGAACTTCAAGGCCCGAAAGGCCGAACTGCAGCAGAAGGTGGACGTGATCTCGAACCTGCAAAAGGGAAGGAAGGGGCCGATAAAGATCTTCGAGGCGCTGTCGGCCTCCATCCCCGAGAAATGCTGGATCGACCGTCTGGCCATCAAGGGGGAAAGGGTCGAACTCGGCGGCATCGCGCTCAACAACTACACGATCGCGAATTTCATGACGGCCCTGGGCCAGAGCGGGAGGTTCCAAGACGTTGTGCTCGGGTCGGCGGAACAGGCGACGGTATCGAACGTGAAACTCGTGAGGTTCGGTCTGACTTTCAAAACGGTGCAGAATTGATGAAGCAAAAGGCGCAGGGAAAGGAACCGGGATGGCTCTCAAGCTAGGGGATCTTTCGAGGATTCCCCCGAAACAGAAGATCTTCCTCACGGTCCTGATTTGCCTTCTGGTCGGTGTGGGGTACTACTACCTGTACTACAAGGAGGCCTCCCAGAAGATCGCCACCCTCCAGACGAAACTGGCGGAACTCGAGAGCAAGATCAAGGAGCAGGAGGTGATTGCGAAGAATCTTCCTTCCTTCCAGGCGGAGGTCCGGCGTCTCGAGGACCAGCTGGGGCTTCTCCTCGACCAGCTTCCCAACTCTGCGGAGATTCCCAGCCTCCTAAAGAACATCTCGGATCTGGGCAGGGAGTCCGGGCTCGACTTCCTGAAGTTCGCTCCCCGCGGGGAAAGCGGAAAGGGATTCTACGCAGAGATCCCCGTCACCATATCCGTCAACGGCGAATATCACGGGTTTGCCCTGTTCGCGGACAAGGTCAGCCATCTTCCTCGCATCGTGAACCTGTCCGACATCGTCTTTTCCAGCCCCAAGGGGATGGGGGAAGACCGGATGCAGGTGAACGTGAGCTGCACGGCCACGACGTTCCGTTTCCTGGAGCAGGCGGCTACTGGCAAAGGCGGGAAAGGGAGCGCAAAATGACGCAGATCAGCCATCGCCCCCTTCGGGTTGTTCTGGCGGCGGCGTTTCTTTTCGCGCTCGTGAGTGGCGGATGCGCGAAGGAAGAGCAGCCCGCTCCCGCCCCTGTGGTGAAAAAGACGATACCGAAAGAGGAGGCCAAAGCCGCGGAGGCCGCCCATCCCGCCGCGGTCGCCGAAGTGAAACCTCCCCCCGTCGCGGTGTACAATCCGGCCGGGAAACGGGATCCCTTCGTCGCATTCCTCAAGATGGAGAGAAAAGACGCACGCCTCGTCGTCGGCTCCCTTCCCCCCCTGCAGAGGTACGAGCTCGGGGAATTTCGATTTGTCGGCGTCATCTGGAGTCCCAAGGTAACACGGGCACTCGTGGAAGATTCCGTAGGGAAGGGGTACACCGTTTCGGTCGGGACGAGAATCGGCCGGAGCGGGGGAGTTGTCACCCGGATCACGGAAAAGGAGATCGTCGTCCGGGAAGAATTTCGGGATTACGCCGGATCGAAGGTCAAGCGCGATAGCTCTCTGAAGCTTGAGACCGTAGGAGGAAAATGATGAGTAACCGGTTACGGCCGATGAGCCGATACCCCCGGCGGTACCAGATCTGGCTGGCTGCCGCTGTGCTTGTCTCCGCGATGGCCGGTGTCCCGGCGCTTGGCCAGGCGGCCGCGGATGCTCCGCCGGCATCCGGAGTGAGGGTCGAGGAGGTCGTCGTCTCGAAGACGCCCCATTACACCAACATCGAGGCGGTGGCGTCCGGGGAGATAGAGAACTACAACTCGTTCAAGCTCAACGACCCGTTCCGGATCGTGGTCGACATTTGGGGGGTCGCGCAGGGTCCGGTGGCTTCGGAAGTCCCGGCGGGGACGCCCCAGGTAAAGGCGGTCAAGCTTTCGCAACAGGGGGACAAGCTTCGGATGGTGGTGGAAACCCCCGAGGATGTTCCGCTCCCGTTCCTTGTCACCACCGAAAGGAACCGCCTTGTACTGTCGGTCGGCGGCGGCCAGGAGGAAAAGGTGACCAGCCTCGACCGCCCGATGGCAGGGAAGGATGCCATGAAGGGGAAGGCCGTCGTAGGCATCGACCTCGAGGATCTTCCCGAGGCATCGAACATCGTCGTCACCACCTCCGGAACCATCTCCCACAAGGTGATCGAGGGGAAGAACATCGTGACGCTCGTTTTCCCCGGCTCCTCTGCGGACAAGGGGTTGCTGCGTGAGATGGATGCCAGCAGGTTCGACATTCCCGTCCAGAGGGTGAGGCCGGCCGCAGGCAGGACGGGAATCGAGGTGGCGGTCACCTACGCCCCCGGCTCCGCCTACACCATCGAGGGGAGGGACGACGCAGTAGTCCTATCCTTCCCGAAGACCGCTGCAGGCCGAAAGGGAACCGTGGTGGCGGAGCTCAAGGAAAGGACGGCGTCCTCCCCGATTGCCTTCACGGGTCCGGACGCGGAGCCCGCCGGAGGGGCAACCAAATGGGGATTCGTCACCCACGAGGTCGAATCCCGAAGGAAATACGTTGGACAGCGGATCTCCCTGGACTTCAAGGACGCGGATCTGGCAAACGTCTTCCGGATCATCGCCGAGGTCAGCAATCTCAACATCATCACGACGGATGACGTGAAAGGAAGGGTCTCCGTGCGTCTCATCAACGTTCCCTGGGACCAGGCCCTGGACATCGTACTGAAATCCAAGGCCCTCGGCGTAACACAGGAGGGGAATATTCTCCGCATAGCGCCACTGAAGGCGCTTCGGGACGAGGACAATGACCGCCTCGAAGCCAAGAAAAAGGTGGAGGCGCTCCAGGCAACCTTGGAGGGTGTGATCGAGACGATCCCCGTCAACTACAGCAAGGCGTCCGAACTGAAGGACAAGATCGAGGGTCTTCTCTCCGCGGGCGGGAAGGTCCAGATCGACGACCGCACCAATACGATCATCATCCGGGACCTCCGGAAGAACGTGGAAGACGTGAAAGCCCTCGTCGCGACACTGGACACCGCGACCCCCCAGGTGCTCATCGAGGCGCGGATTGTCGAGGTCGACACCTCCTTCACGAGGGAAATCGGCGTGCAGTGGGGCGGGTCGTACAAGACCGATGGACAGACATCGGTAGGTGTCACGGGAATCCAGGACACCAGCGGCGCGTTCATTCCGGAACAGCCCCTCCTCAACACAACGCCCTTCTCTCCCGCGGCGACACCGCCGAACTTCGCGGTGAACCTCCCTGCGTCCGTTGGTCTCGGCGCCGGCGGCGGGATAACCTTCGGAATCCTGAGGGACAATCTCCGTCTCGATCTGTCCCTGTCGGCGCTCGAGGCCTCCGGAAAGGGGAAGGTGGTTTCCTCGCCCAAGGTGGTCACGATCGACAACAAGGAAGCCATGATCGAGCAGGGGACCCAGATCCCGTACTCGACCGTATCCGCCTCCGGCACGAACACCCAGTTCGTGGACGCGACCTTAAGCCTCAAGGTGACGCCCCATATCACGCCGGAGGGAAGCGTCATCATGAAGCTCGAGGCGAAGAACGATTCCCAGGGGGAAACGGGGGCGACGGGGCAGCCGGCCATCAACAAGAAGAAGGCCACCACCGAGGTTTTGGTGAGGGACGGGGAGACCGCGGTGATCGGGGGTATCCTCCAGGTTACGCGTAAAGAGGACCAGGCGGCGATTCCGTGGCTTTCCAAAATCCCCGTTTTGGGGTACCTTTTCAAGAAGAACTCGACTCAGTCGCTAAACAGGGAATTGCTGATCTTCATAACACCGAAGATTCTAAAGTCGGAGTCAGCGCAGGCCAGGACCTACTGATCCCGAACGGGGTTCGCTTTTTCCGGAGCACCTGCTCGAAAGGGCCTGGTGCTCCGTTTTTTTTCTTAAAGGAGGCGTGAGGAATTGTTCACGTTCCGTACGGCAGGGGAGACGCACGGGCCGGCTTTGGTCACCGTCGTCGAGGGGTTGCCCGCCGGAATGCCTTTCGACCGGGGGGCGGTCAACCGGGAGCTTGCCCGTAGGCAGGTCGGGTACGGCCGCGGCGAGCGCATGCAGATCGAAAGGGACGAGGTGGAGGTTCTTTCCGGAGTCCGTTTCGGCAGGACGCTCGGAGGACCGGTGGCCATGCTCCTGCGCAATCGGGACTGGGAAAACTGGCAGGAGAAGATGGCCCAGGAGGGGGAGGGAAGACGGATTCCCCCGCTCACGACGGCTCGCCCCGGACACGCCGATCTCCCGGGAGTTCTCAAATACGGCCACCGGGACGTCCGGAACGTGCTGGAGAGGGCAAGCGCGAGGGAGACGGCAGCCCGGGTCGCGGCGGGGGCGCTGGCGCGGATGGTATTGCGGGAAGTGGGTGTGGAGATCGCGGGACACGTCGTTTCGATCGGGAAGGTTCACGTTCCCCCGGAGACCCGGGGATGCTGGGATCTGGCCGTAACATCGGAGAAGAGCGACCTGCGGATGGCCGATCCGGCGGCCGCCAGAAGAGCAACCGCGGTAATCGACCGCGCGAAGAGGACGGGGAGCACGGTGGGGGGGACGGTGGAAGTCATCGCCCGCGGGGTCCCCCCGGGCCTCGGATCGTTCGTCTCCTGGGACCGAAGGCTCGATGGGCGACTGGCACAGGCCCTGATGAGCATTCCGGCCATCAAGGGCATCGAGATGGGGGGGGGCTTCCCACTGGCGTCGCTGTCCGGAAATGCCGTGCACGATGAAATCTTCCCGGGAAAGGGGAGGGGAACCCGTCTTCACGGCAAGCTGTTCCAGCCGGTTCACAGGAAAACGAACCGGGCAGGCGGGGTGGAGGGAGGGATGAGCAACGGAGAGCCGCTGGTCGTACGAGCGGCGATGAAGCCGATCCCCACCCAGGCGAACCCCCTGCGCACGGTGAACATCCGGGGTTGGAAACGGGCCGATGCGCATCGCGAGCGAAGCGACGTCTGCGCAGTGCCTGCGTGTTCGGTAGTCGCTGAGGCCATGGTGGCCATCGTTCTGGCGTCCGCCTTCCTGGAGAAATTCGGGGGGGACTCGATGTACGAGATTCACTATAATTATTCGGGATACCTGCGCCGGATCGGATGCCGATGAGGAGCCGGGGAACCCCGCGGGGAGCAGTTCTGGTGGGGTTCATGGGGGCCGGGAAGAGTTCGGTGGGAAAGGTGCTCGCCCGGCGTCTCGGGGCGGAGTTCCTCGACGTGGACAAACGGATCGAGGCCGACGCGGGGAAGACGGTAGAGGAAATCTTCGCCACCGAAGGGGAGCAGGCGTTCCGGAAAAGGGAGCGCATGGCGATCCGGGACGCCGTCTCGGTACCGGGCAGGGTCATCGCAACCGGCGGAGGATCGTTTCTGGACGGCGATAGTCGGAAACGGCTGAACGCATATGCGCCGGTTGTGTTTCTCGACATTTCTCCCGCCACCGCGCTTGCGCGCCTGGCCGGGGACACATCGCGTCCCCTGCTTTCCGGGGAGGACCAGGAGAAGACGGTGACGGAGCTGATGGAAAAGCGTAGGACGGCTTACCTTCAGGCAGATTTCCGGGTGAGCACGGAAAATCTGACGGCGGCCCGGGTGGCCGAAGAGGTTTTCCTGCTCCTTTCCCGAGGGTCGCAGGGTGTCCCGGCGGGGAGGACCGGCCGCAAGGAAAGGAGAAGGGGGTGAACAACGGAATCATCACGGTGTCGCTGGAGGACCGTTCCTACGACATCTTTTTCGGAACGGGGGTGTACCCCCTCTTCCAGGAGTGGCTGACGCGGTTCTTCCGGGACACTCCCGTTTTCGTCGTGACGGATCGGACCGTACACTCTATCTACGGGGACGACCTCCGGAAGTGGCTTTCAGGGGTTCCTCACGATGTTCTCCCCCTTCCTCCCGGCGAAGAGAGAAAGTCCTGGGACGCGGTGCAGGAGATCTATTCCTTTCTCGCCCGAAAGGGGGCGGGAAGGGACTCTCTCGTCGTGGCATTCGGCGGCGGGGTTGTGGGCGATCTTGCCGGTTTCGCCGCCGCCACCTTCCTTCGGGGCATTCCCTATGTGCAAATTCCCACCACCCTTCTTTCGCAGGTCGACAGCAGCGTCGGCGGGAAGACGGGCTTCAACCTCGCCGAAGGGAAAAACCTCGTGGGGGCGTTTCACCAGCCGCGGGCGGTATTCATCGACCCGGCCTTCCTCCTCACGCTGGACGACAGGAACCTGCGGGCGGGGATGGCGGAAGTCGTGAAATGCGCCTTCGCCGGCGCCCCCTCCCTCCTGGAATCAATCACTGCCTGCGGGGAAAGCTGGAAGGACATGTCCGGTGACTCCTGGATTACGGTCATCCGCAGTGCCGTGGCGTTCAAGGCCTCGGTGGTAGAGCGTGACGAGAAGGAAGCTTCCGCACGCCGTATCCTGAACCTGGGACACACGATCGGACATGCGCTGGAGCAGGCCTCCGGGTACCGGCGGCTCCTCCACGGGGAAGCGGTCGCGATGGGACTGGCGTGGGAGGTGGTTTTCTCCCGCAGGCAGGGGGCGACCTCCCCGGGGCTGGAAAGGAGGTTGATCGACCTGCTCCTAGGGATGGGATTTGCGCTCGACGACCCCTCCGTTCCGGTTACGGCAATCGCCGCAGCGATCGGGATGGACAAGAAGAGGATGGTGTCGGACATCGACATGCCGCTTTTGAGCGGGTCGGGTTCCTGTGCCCTGAAGCGCATACCCGTTTCCCTGCTCCGGGAGGAATTGCCCGCCATCCGCGAGGAGCTCCGGGTGATTGCGGGGGAACGGGCAAGGGAAGCCGGAGGAGAGGAGGCGAGTCCCCCGGAAGAAGATTCCCTCCGTGCGCCGCCAGCCGGCCCGGACGAAGCAGCGCCTGCGATATCGGAGCTGGAACGAAGGGTGGTGGTCAATCCATGGGACGTGGACGCGATGGTTGCGCTCGCGGAGGCGTACCGGCGCGCAGGAAATCTCACTGGAGCGTGGGAGACGATCAAGGAGGCATTGGCCCAGGGCCCCTCATCCGCCAGAGCGCAGCGCGTGGCAAGGGAGATCGAGCGTGAGGTGAAGGAGGCCCTGCCGGAAATCGGGGAAAGCACCTCCCCCCTCCTGGAGGAAGTCGTCATCCTGGAAGAGGGGGCGTTCGAACTTCGCTCCGCCGACCGGTGGTCCGGTCCCGCCGAGGAAAGAGGCGACGCCGGTACTCCGAGCGCAGGGGCGACCGACATCCCGCCGGGAACATCCCCCCCGGAGCCGGGGGCGCTCATCAGGACGGTCACGATGGCGAGCATTTACTGGGACCAGGGGCGGCAGGAGGAGTCGATACGGATTATCGACGAGATCCTGAGCCGCCATCCCAACGACTCCCGGGCGCTGGCATGGCGGGAGGCGCGACTGGGCAAACGGGCGGCCGGCGGGGAGGAAAGGCTGGTTTCCTCCCTGACCTCATTTCTCAGGAAGATGAAAAAGGAGTTCGGTTATGACGTTCCGGGAAATCATTGAGGGGATGCATCGGAGAGAACCTGCGATACGCGGGGGGGCCCTGGCCGGATCGGACGGGCTGGCTGTCGACGAATGGAGCGCAGCCGCCGGCCTCGACCTCTCCGCCCTCTGCGCGGAGATGGTCCAGTTTTTCAAGGAGAGCGTGCGGGTGGCCGGGGAGCAGGGACTCGGGGGCGCCTCCGAGGTCTTTATCGCCGGGGAGGACGGACAGATATTTTTCCAGAGGGTGACCGCCGACTATTATCTTCTGCTCGTCGCGGCCCCTGGGGCGGTACCCGGAAAATGCCGGTTCCTCCTCCGGCAGGGTGCCTCGCGGGCCAGAGAGATGCTGTGATGGGTCTTGCCTCCCGGAAACGGCAGACGGGCAGTCCCAACGCAACCTCGAAGGAAGGGAGACGGCCGGCCCTTCGGGCGGCGTACCGGATCCTGTTCCTCGACGGACCGAACCTCAACGTCCTCGGCAAGCGGGAGCCGGGCATATACGGAAAGAAGACGCTGGCCGAAATCCGGCGCAGTGTGACCGAAGCCGCCCGGGAGGAGGGGGTGTCGGTGGAGTTTTTTCAGTCCAACCACGAGGGGGAGATCGTGACCCGCCTTCAGGAAGCAAGGGAGAACGCCGACGGACTGGTGATCAATCCCGGGGGATACACCCACTCCAGCGTAGCGATCCGCGACGCCCTGCTCTACGCCGGGCTTCCCGCCGTGGAGGTCCATCTGAGCAACCTGGCGCGACGGGAACCCTTTCGGAAGCAATCCCTGATCGAGGACGTGGCGGTTGGCCGGATCGCCGGATTCGGCGGTTTTGGATACGTTCTTGCCCTACGGGCCCTCCTCGACCATCTCCGAAGGGAAGGTGGAATTGCCAAGCCGTAACTCCCAGGTTCCGGGTACCCATACGCGTATCCGGAGGCTCCTGGGCGTTCTCGCGAGGCAGAGGATTCACCTGTTTCTCTGCCTCCGGATGACCAATATCCGGTATCTCACGGGGTTCCGCGGAAGCGATGCCGCCCTCCTCGTATCCCCGGACGGCGTGATCTTCGTGACCGACGGCAGGTATGCGGAGCAATCCCGGCAGGAGGTGCGCGGGGCGGAAATCGTAATTTCCGACAGGAAGTGGTCCGTGGTGTCGCGCAGGATCCGAACGGCGACACGGCGCTCCGGCCGCGGGAGGCGTACGAGGGTAGGGTTCGAATCCCGTCATCTCCCCGTGGAGCTCTATCGCTACCTTACAAAGGGGAGAGATGCCCACTGGGTAGCGCTGCGTGATCCGGTGGAATCGCTCCGGATGCGGAAGGACGAGGCCGAAATCCTCGCCATGGAGGGCGCGGCGGTAGCTGCCTCGGGCGCCCTTCTCGAGGTTCTCTCGGCGGGGGTTCGTGGCCGGACCGAGAAGGAGGTGGCGGCGGACCTGGAGAAGGGGATGAAGGTGCTGGGGGCCGAGGAACCGTCCTTCCGGGCGATCGTCGCATCGGGCGCGCGTTCCGCTCTTCCTCACGCCGAGCCCACGAGTGCTGCGATCGGGCGGGATGAGGCGATCGTCATCGATTTCGGGGCCCGCCGTCGCGGGTATTGCTCCGACGAGACCGTCTCCGTTCTCCCCGCTCGCCCCTCCCCCTCGCTGCGCAGGGTGTTCGACGCCGTCAGGCGCGCGCAGGAAAGGGGGATCCGGGCCATCCGGCCGGGGATGCCGTGCAGGGACGTGGATGCCCGGGTGCGGGAATCGCTGGACCGGTCGGGATATTTGAAGTATTTTGTTCATTCTACCGGCCACGGCGTGGGGCTGGACATCCACGAGCGACCTTCCCTGTCCCCACGGTCGAAGGACCGACTTGTCGAGGGAATGGTCGTGACCGTCGAGCCCGGAGTGTATATTCCCGGGTTTGGAGGAATCCGGATCGAAGACATGATCCAGGTGACGGGGAGGCGGGGGGAAAGGGTGACCTATCTTCCCAAGCAGGCCTCGCCGCTTCCCTGAAGGGGAAAGGCTTATGTATTCCACCACGGACTTTCGAAACGGGCTGAAAATCGAGTTTGGCGGCGACCCGTATTTGATCGTGTACTTCCAGCATGTGAAACCCGGCAAGGGCGGGGCCTTCGTCAGGACGAAGCTCAAGAACCTGAAAACCGGTGCCGTTCTGGAGAATACATTCCGAAGCGGGGACAAGGTCAACAAGCCGGACCTCGACGAGCGCGAGATGCAGTTCATGTACATGATGGAAAACGCCTACCACTTCATGGATACCAAGACGTACGAGCAGATCTATCTGGACCGGGAGCACATGGGGGACGCTGCAAACTACATGATCGAGAACCTCCCGGTCAAGATCCTGTTCTACCGGGGAGAGCCGATCGGCATCGACCTCCCCATCTTCATCGACCTGCAGATCGTCGAGACCGAACCGGGGCTCAAGGGCGATACCGTAAGCGGGGCGACCAAATCCGCCCGGCTGGAATCGGGGGTCGTAGTGCAGGTTCCCCTCTTCCTCAACGTCGGGGATAGGATCAAGGTGGACACACGCACGGGTACGTACATAGAGCGCGCGTAAGGGGAGCGATATGAATCTGAAAGAGATACGGGAGATCCTCGAACTTCTCAAGGGAACCGACGTGACCGAACTGGAGGTGGTCCGCGGGGAGTACGTCCTGAAGGTCCGGCGGGGACCGGCGGGCGAGATGCGCCCGGTCGCCGCCGTGCAGCCTCTCCCTCTTTCCCCGGCGGAGGCTCCTGCTCCCGCTCCTCCGAAAGAACCTCCGAAAACGGCGAGCAAGGAGATCGTCTCCCCGATCGTGGGCACGTTCTATCGGGCGCCGGCCCCCGACGCGGCTCCGTTCGTCGAGGTGGGAAGCCGCGTCAGCAAGGGCCAGGTCCTGTGCATCGTCGAGGCGATGAAGATCATGAACCAGATCGAATCCGACACGACAGGCATCGTGGTGGCGATTCTCGCAGAAAACGCGCAACCGGTGGCCTACGGCCAGCCGCTTTTCCACATCTCTGCGGAGTAGAAGACGGCATGATTCACAAGGTCCTTGTCGCCAACCGGGGAGAAATCGCCGTCCGTATCATCCGCACCTGCCGCGAGATGGGGATTCGAACCGTCGCTATCTATTCCTCCATGGACAAGGACGCAATGCACGTCAAGACAGCGGACCAGTCCGTCTGCGTGGGGCCGCCCCCGAGCGCGGAGAGTTACCTCAATGTTCCTTCCATCCTGAGTGCGGTCGAGATCACGGACTCGGATTCGGTCCACCCCGGGTACGGATTCCTCGCGGAGAACCCTGCCTTCGCCGAAATCTGCGAGAATTACGGGGTAAAGTTCATCGGTCCGTCATCGGAGTCGATCCGGCTGATGGGAAACAAGGTCGAGGCGCGACGCGCGGTGAGCAAGGTCAAGGTGCCGACCGTCCCGGGGAGTGACGGAGCGATCACGGAAGAAGAGGAAGGGCTTAAAATATCGAAGGAAATCGGTTTCCCCGTAATCATTAAGGCGGCTGCCGGAGGAGGCGGAAGGGGCATGAAAATCGTTCATTCTCCCGCCTCCTTCATCAACGCCTTTCTCACCGCCCAGTCGGAGGCTCTTTCCGCCTTCGGCGTCCCCGACATCTACATCGAGAAGTATTTCGAGCACGCGAGGCACGTCGAGGTCCAGGTTATGGGCGACAAGTTCGGCAATGTCATCCACTTGGGGGACCGGGACTGTTCGGTCCAGAGGCGTCACCAGAAGCTGATCGAGGAAGCCCCCGCGCCGTTCATCCCCGCCCGGATCCGGAACCGGATCCACAAGGCGGCAGTCGACGCGGCGACCGCAGTGCGGTACAACAATGTGGGGACGGTCGAGTTCCTCTACATCGGCGAGGGGGAGTTCTATTTCCTGGAAATGAATACCCGGATCCAGGTGGAGCACCCCGTCACGGAGATGATTACGGGTATCGATATCGTGCGGGAGCAGATCCGGATCGCCGACGGCAAGAAACTGCGGATCGACCAGAAGGGGGTCCAGTTCCGGGGTCACAGCATCGAGTGCCGCATCAACGCGGAGGATTCCGAAACGTTCACACCGTCCCCGGGACAGATAACATCGTGCATGTTCCCCGGGGGGTTTGGAGTCCGTGTCGATACGGGGATCTACCCCGGCTACACGGTCCCCTCCACGTACGACTCCCTGCTGGGAAAGCTGGTGGTGCACGGGGAGGACCGTAACGAGGCAATCATGCGGATGCGGCGGGCTCTCGAAGAGATCCGGATCGAAGGGGTGAAGACGACGATCGATTTTCACAAGAAGATGATGATGGACTCGGATTTCACCGAAGGGCGTTTGTGGACCAAGTTCGTGGAAAAGAGGGCATAATGGACGGTGGGTTTGCCGGGCATGACCGGCGGCCTTGCCGCAGGGAGGGTTGACCGGTTGGGTCTGTTCGATTCGTTCCGGAAGATGTTCTCCTCGAAAGCAGGAGACGAACGTTCCGCTCTGTCGCGGAAGATCCAGGATTCCCCGCAGGATCCCCAGGCGAGGCAGAAGCTGGGCCTTTTCCTGCTGCGGCAGGGGGAGATCGTGGAGGGAACCGACCAGCTCGCACGGGCGGCCATCCTGTACGAAAAGAGCGGGTTCACGACCAAGGCCATCGCCGTCCTCCGGCAGATGCTCAAGAACTACCCGACCAACATCGATTTCCAGCGCTGGCTCATCCGTCTGCTTGCTCAGCACGGGCACACCGGGGACGCGTTGAGCGAACTGCAGAAGGTGGCCACCGGAGGGATCCGGTTCGAGAACGACGACCAGAGGATCGAATTCTACCAGAGCATCTCGGAAAGCCTGCCGGACAACCCGCTACCGTCCCTCCTTGTCGCGGACGTTTACCTGTATCAGAGGAAGCTGTTCGAAGCCGTAAGCGAGATGGTGAAAGTGGTCCCCCTCGTCGGCCTCTCCCGGATGGAGAAGGAGTTTACCGTCCGGATGAATGTCCTTACCTCCCTAGCGATGGAAAATCCCCAGCTTTTCGAGCCATGCGGCTTCCTTTGGATCGCCGCGGGAAAGCCCGAGGACGGCCTTCCGTACCTGAAAAAGGCGGCGGAATTCTTTGAAAGTTCGGGGGATTCGAGTCGCGGATCGCAGGCGGACGAGGTAATATCCGCCGTGGAGAAAGGACAGGCGGAGGGTTTCGCGGGAGCGATTTCCTTCGAGGACGCCTTGCGCAGGCTCTCGGAGCCCGAGCCCCCCGCTCCTCCTCCCGCCAAAGAGAAGAAGGCACCTTTCCGGGAGGGGAGCGAGGAAGAGAAGATACTGCAGAGCTCCGTGGAGAAGCTCCAGGCGAAAGTGAACGAGGAGATCGGGGAGACGGACCCGGAGGCGCGGTACAACCTCGGAATTGCGTATAAGGAGATGGGCCTTCTGGACGAGGCTGTGGAGGAATTCCGGCTTTCCCGCTCGAAGTCGAAGCTGTTCCTGGGAGCGTCTTGCCTGCTTGCCGAGACATTGGCCGAGAAAGGGGAGCCCGAGGCGGCAATTGAAACGCTCAGGGAGGTGCTTGCGGCGGAAGGCGTCAGCCCTTCCGAAACGCGGGATGTCCGCTACCAGATGGCGGTTCTCCTTTCCCAAAGCGGGAAGGAAGAGGAGGCGAGGGAAATCTTTCTTTCCCTGTATGAGTCTTTTCCGGACTACCGGGACCTCCGGGAGCGTGTCCGGAAGTTCGAGGGATGAGCATACTGTTGCAATGCGGGATCGGTCCGTGGTAGAAAAACGGGGAAATTGCGGGCGTAATTCAGGGGTAGAATGCAAGCTTCCCAAGCTTGACGTCGCCGGTTCGAATCCGGTCGCCCGCTCCATCTTGTCATCGGAGTTTTTCCGGTAGCGAAGGGCCCCTTCCTTGCGAGGGGCTCTTCGCTTTTCCGCCAATTCCTTTATAATTTACGCTTATGGCGAGGCGATGGGCGTGGAGGATCGGTCTGGGGCTCTTCCTCGTCGTACTCCTTGCCTTCGGAATACGGCGGTTGCTCCAGGAAATTCCCCCCCTATTGGCAAAGGCTGAGGATACGATCCAAGAGGAGGCCCGGGCACTGGGTCTGCGGGTTTCCTACCGGGCGCTTCGGTTGCATCCCCTGCATCTCCGCGTCTCCCTGGAGGAACTGGACATCCGGGACGACATCGCCGGCATCCCCCTCGCCCACGCCGGGCATGTCGACGTGTCTCTTTCCCTGAGGCGGATTCTGTCGGGTGCATTGCCGGTCTCCCGCGTTCTTGTGCGAACGTTTTCCGTTCACGCCGGAGAGGCGAACCGCCCCCTCCTGGATAAACTCCGTTCATCCGGAAAGAGCGAAGAACAGGAGGAGGCCCCCGAGATTCTTCTCATCGACGGCGTCGTCCGCATCCGCCCCTTGGGGCCGCTTGCAGAGTGGGAGGCAAAGATCCCGGAATTGCGAATCCGTCCCGTCCGGTTTTTAGGGACGCGCGTCACGGTCAAGGTTGAGCAGGCTTCAGGTCGGATTGCTCTCCCGAAAGCGGGGAGCGGGAACGTTCCCTTTGACTCGGCGGAAGCCGATGTCTTTTTGAAGGGAAGTTCCGTCCGGGTCCGCAAGTTTCGTGCTTCGGGACCATCCGTGAAGGTTGTTCTCTCCGGTGAGTGGGATGGGGAACGGCGGGTGGCCGACGTGAAAGGTTCCGGAGAGGCGGATATCGGGGGCTTACGGGCGTCCGGTGCGCCGGGAGGGGACTGGCTCCGACACGTGGCGACGGAAGGTACGCTCACGTTTTCCACCCAGTGGCAGGGAAGCCCCGAGAGCCCGGAGGGATCGGTCAAGATCCTGACACGCAATCTCGTTTTCACGGGAAATACGCCGGCCGATGCAGAGGTCTTGATAGGGTTCTCGGGAAAAACGGTCCGGGTCGAGTCGCTCCGGGGAAGGGTGTGGGGTGGTGTCGTCTCGGGGGCAGGCAGGTATGATTTCCCGACGGGGAAAGGAGATGCCCGTTTATCGTTTGCGCAAGCGGCGTTCGGGAAAGCGCCGTGGGATTCCGGAGGAATATCGTGGCGTCCCGCCGGGAGGGGGGATCTGGTCCTGTCGGTCGAGGGCGGGAGGGACAAGATTCGGGGGACCGTTTCCCTGAAAAACCCGGGCGGGTTCGAGCGGCCGGAAAGAAAAGGAGTCCCGGCGGCGAAGGTGGCGCTGCCCGTTACAGCCGCGGCAACCGGCGAATTTGTTCCCGGCAAGGAAGTGAGGATAGGGGATTTCCGCGTGACGGCGGGGAGGGCAGAAGCCGGTGGTCGGGGAACGTATGTTCCTCGGGAGAAACGGCTCTCGTTCACCGGGACATTTCTGGCTCCGGGGGGAAAAGCGGCGGAATACGGTTGGGTTTACCCCGTTTCCTGGAAAAGCCTCGCCGGCGAGTGGACGCTATCGGGAACCGTAAAAAATCCCCATGTGACCGCGGGGGTAAGAGCCAAAGGACTCGCCGCGAGGGCGCTTCCCCCCGTTCCCCTCTCCGTGAAGCTGGAGGGAAATCCGGCGGACGTGGTACATTTCGTCGCGGATATTCCTGCCGACGTGGCGAAAGTAACCGCCACCGGCACGATATCGGGACCTGCCTCGAAAAACCCCGTCCGCCTCGAATCGACCGTAGGCGCACGCGATATCGATTTCTCCCTTGCCGGGGAATGGGGCGCCGCCGTGCTCTCTTCCCTGGGAAAGGATCCGAACCCGCTCAGGAGGCAGACGGTCGGGATGTCGGGCACGGGGACCGCAGATCTGCAGCTCTCGGTTGCCAGGGGGTCCTTCTCGGTCTCCGGGACGATGTCCTCCTCCGAGGTCCGGTTTCCGGGGATCAGCGCACGAGAAGTATCCGTTTCGGGAAACTGGCGAGAAACCCCTTTCGGTTCGCGCTGGGGGTTCAACGCGGGCGGACAATTCGGGGAAGGCGAATTCGTGCTGGCGGGGAAGGGGGAGGATGGGAAGGCCGCATTCACCGGGACGATGGACGACATCGACCTCGCAACGGCGGTCTCCCTCGCGGACCGGGAATACGGTGCCCGGATCGGGGGCCGCGCCAACCTTCGCGTGGAGGCAAGAACAGGACCGGAAGGGTGGGAGATCGGGAAACTATCTGCTTCCGTTCCCCGGTTGACCGCTGCGGGGCTGGCCATCGAAGGGGTGGTGGCGGAGGGTTTCCTCGGTGGATCCTCCGGCGAGCTCTCCCTTGTATCCACCTCGCCCCGGGTGAAGGCCTCGGCAGTTATTCATCGGGAGCGGGGGTGGCCGGTTTCTTTCACCGTGAGAACCGAAGGTGTCCCGACGGGGGTACTGCTCGAAGCGATCGGGAGGGGGGAGACCACCTCCGGTGGGACCTGGAATGCGCATGCCGAAGGGGCACTGAAGGCCGCCGATCTGTTCGAGGGGAAGGTGGCGCGACTGGAGGCGATTTCCGAGTTCCGCTTCTCCCTCTCGGCATCAACACTGTCCATCGCCGGGATCTCCTTCGATTCCCTGCACGCCGAAGGGAAAAAGGAGAGAGACGTCCTCGCTGGGGAAATCGGCACCTCCCTGCCCGATTCGCTTCTTTCCTATTCCTTCTCGCTCCGGGAGCCGTACGGTTTCCGGGTGAAGGGTTCGTTTTCGGCGGAGCAATCGAATGACGCGGCAACGGCAGGCGGCGTTCCGGACGAACCCCGGAAAAGCGTCTCCACGGGCGGGGACGGGCATTCGCGTTTCCGAATCGCCGGACAAGCCGAGCTCAGCGGATCCCTGCTTGCGCTCGACCGTTTCCGGGGGACTCTGCAACTTGACCGGATATTCTACCAATACGGGGGGGTCGACCTGACCGGCGAGGGAATCTCGATCGTCCTTTCTCCCGAGGGCATCCGTTGGGAGAGCGGGACCGTGCAGACCTCCGGGAACCCGCTTCGCGTCTTCGGAAAAGCAACCTGGGCGGGTGACATGGATCTGCGTCTCGAGGGAAATGTGCCCGCCCCGGCCATCCGGCTGGCAACGGACGTGTTCGACCGGCTGGACGGTATGCTTCAGGTGGAGATACGGGTCACAGGGAAGTGGGACAATCCTTCCGTCATCGGTACCGGGCACGCGGAAAACGCGACGTTTTCCTTCCGTGGCTATGCACAGCTGTTCGAGAAGATGAACGTCGACGCGGTGATCAGCCGGGAAAAGATCATATTCGAACATTTCGAGGGGAGGAGCGGAGGAGGATACCTCGACGGAAGGGGCGAACTCCCCCTACGGTTCGCTGAGGGGCAGAGGATGTTCTTCTCGGTGGACTTCTTCGACATGCAATATCCCTACCCGGAGGACCTGCATCCGGTACTACAGGGGCGGGTCGAGTTGATCGGGCCGATAAACGACCTCCTCATCACGGGGGATGTGGAAGTCCAGTCCGCGCGGTATACGAAGACCGTACGCCCCGAGCAGGCGCTGCTGGCCTTCCGGAAGAGGCTTGCGGATGTGACAGCACGCCGGCAGGAAACCGATTTCCGGATCCGGCTCGACCTCGAGGCGGTGGCCGACGGAACGATCCATGTCCGGAACAACCTGGCGGTGGCGGACATCAAAGGGGAATTCAAGGTCGTGGGGAACACGAGCCGTGTCATCATCCTGGGGACCTTTGATGTGGCGGAAGGGCGCGTCGACTACCGGGGAAACCGGTACGAATTGACGCGGGGGGCCTTGGAATTCCAGGATCCCAGGCGAAATAACCCCGGGCTCGACTTCCAGGCGGAGACGAAAAAGGGGAACGTCCTCGTTACGGTCGGCGTTACGGGAACACTGGAGAAGTACGAGGTAGCACTCTCTTCCGACCCGCCCTACAGCAAGAACGACATTGTCAGCCTGCTTTCCCTGGGCGTCACATCGGGAGGCTTCGCCGGGGCTGCGGGGTCGCTCCCGGCCGCGGAGGCGGCGTCGATCGCGCTGGTCCCGGTAACGGGTCGGGTCACCGAGGAGATACGGACCGTCATCGGCCTGGACAAATTCGCCATCGAGCCGTCCTTTTCCACGCAGGAAAATGCGTTCGAGCCACGGTTCATCGTCGGGAAGTCCTTCGGGGATCGCTTCTCGGTCTCTGTTTCGACGAACGTGGGAACAACGGCGGAGAGCAGCGCCGTAGCGGAATTCAGGGTACTCGAAAACGTGTACCTTGTGGGAACGTGGGAAAGCGCCACCACAACGAAAGAGGGCGATCTGGGGGCCGACGTGAAATTTCGATACCGGTACCGTCAGTTCAAGGATCTTTTCCGTGCCGGCGATTGAGGGGCGGGCCGGGCCCCTCCGGGTTCTATCGATCCTGGCGGTGTTATTTTTCGCTTTTCCCGTGTCATCCTCCCTCGGCGAATCCGTTCCGGACAACGTGGTTCCGGTGATCGACTCGGTCTCTTTCCGGGTGGGGTCTCCCTACCTCATTTCCTACGAGGAACTTGCCGGGATCGTCACCGTGCGCCCGGGATACCTGCTGACGCGGGAGTCCATTCGCGAGTCGATCCGCCGGCTCCAAAAGAAGAGCCTGTTCCGGGAGCTTTCCGCATACGTGCGGGAAGAGGGGGAGAGGGCGGAGCTCCTGTTCTATCTCCTCCCGCTCCCTGTCGTCACCGAGATCGAGGTTGCCGGAAACAAGCGGGTTGCCGCTTCCCGGATCCTGGCGGCCTCCCGAATCCGGCGGGGGACGCCGGTTACGGGAGCGGATCTCTCCCGCGCGCAGGAAACCGTCCTGTCTTTTCTGCAGGAAAAAGGGTTCCTCGAAGCGGCGGTTTCGGTTTCCGCGATCTGCAAAGTGGATACCGGAACGGGGAAGGTCCGCATCGAGGTGAAGGAGGGAAGCCCCGCCCTGGTGAAGGAAGTGCAAGCACCGGGGGCTGCGTTTTTCTCCCGGGAGAGGCTGGAAAAACTTCTCGGTGTCTCTCCCGGTTCCCGCTTCGACTTCCAGGAATGGGAGGAAGGGGTGAAGAGGCTTCGGGGAGCGTACAAGCGGGAGGGGTTCCTGACGGTACGCATTCCGGAACCCGGGGTGTTCTGTGAAGGCAGGAAAGAACTGTGCCTCGCCGTCCGGGTGGAGGAAGGTCCCCAGTACGAGGTCCTGTGGGAGGGAGCGAACCGCTTCTCCGTCGGCAAGCTCGAGAAAGCGTCGGGGATCTACGCAGAGGAAGGCGAACTCACCGAAGGGGGGCTGGAATACGAAATGAGGGAACGTCTGCTCTCCTTTTACCGGGAGCAGGATCACCTCAAGGCGTCGGTCGATATCGAGGCGGAAGGGAAGCCCGAAGGCGGCCGCTCCCTGAGGATCTTCCTTACCGAAGGGCAGGCGGGCTTCCTGAAAAGTATCCGCTTCTCGGGGAACGCGAGGATGCCGCGAAAGAAGCTCAGGAAGCAGATGCTCTCTTCGGAACGGGGGTTTTTCCGCCTGATAACAGGGTCCGGGAAATTTGACGAGGGGGAATGGAGAGACGACCTCGCCGCGTTGATCGGGCTCTACCAGAAGGAGGGGTTCGCCCGGGCACGCATCACCTCCGTGGACACCGACTGGGACGAGCACGGGGGGATCACGGCGACCATCCACATCGAGGAGGGGGAGCGCTATCTGCTCAGGACAATCCGGGTGCAGGGAAACGACCACTTTCTGAGAAAGGAAATCCTTCATCTGATCAAAAACCGCGAGGGTCAGCATGTCGATTACAGCGTGCTGGATCAGGATGAGGAGGCGATCGCGGCGCATTACCGGAATGCAGGCTATCTTGACGTCTCCGTGAAGACCCGTTTCGAGGAGGACGAGGAGGAAGACGACGCCTCCATTCATTTTCAGATCGAAGAAGGGCCGCGGTACCGCCTTGGGAAAGTCGTCGTCCGGGGGAACGTGCTCACCGACTCCGTAGTGGTCTACCGGGAGCTCACCATTCCCGAGGGAGCCCCGGCCGGGGACAAGGAGATGCTGACATTCCAGCAGGCCGTATTCGGCACGGGGCTGTATAAGTCGGTTCGCCTGCACAAGGCAAAACGGCCGGACGAAGGGATCCTCGAC
>DATHRT010000046.1:0-3881 GCA_035464915.1 Candidatus Limnocylindria bacterium | reverse complement strand
CGGTTCGAGCGGGCGGAGAAGGCGTTCCTCGAAAAGAAAATGGAAGCCGCCCTGGCCGACTACCGGTCGATCCCGATCGATTTCCCCCAGTCCCGGTATGCGCCCCCCGCTCTCCTTCGGCAGGGGGATCTCTTCGGATCGTACTACCGCAATGCGGAGGCCGCCGTGGAGGTGTACTCCTCGCTCCTGTTCAACTACCCCGGCTCCCCGGAGGCTCCGCGCGCGGTGATGCGGCGGGCGGAGATCCACCTGAGGCAGTTTTTCGACTACGCCACCGCCGTGGCGGATCTCGAGCTTGTCCGGACCCAGTACCCCGGGTTCGCGGAAATGGACCGTGTGATGCTGCTCCTGGCGAAGGCATACCGGGGGCTTCCCGACCCTGCGAGGCAGGCGAAGGTCCTGTCGGAACTGATCGAGCAGTACCCGGATTCCCCCCGCGCGATGGAGGGGAGGTGGATGAACGCCTACACGCTCCTTGGGCAGGAGCAGTACGCGGAGGCGGACCGGGAATTCGAGAAGATCCTCTCCCTGGTCTCGGACCGGAAGGAAGCGGCGCGGGCGCGATGGGGGATGGCCCAGGCGAGGGAAGGGCAGGGGGATATCGCGGCGGCGCTATTGCTGTACGAGGCGATCCGGGAAGAGTATGAGGATCCCGAATTTATCGCGGGAAAAATGGAGCGCTTAAAAAAACGGCTGGAAACGCGGTAAACTTTTTTCCATGGGCTAGATGTCCGGAGGACGCAGAGCGAATGACAGCGGAAAGCGCAGACCGGATCGCGGTTATCGGAGGGGGGTCGTGGGGGACAGCGTTTGCCGCGATGCTGGCGGAGCGGCAGAAGGACATCTCCCTGTGGGTTCGCGAGGAGGAGGTGTGCGCCACGATCCGCTCGGATCGGGAAAACCGGGCGTTTCTCTCCGGGGTGAAGGTGCCGGAAGGCGTACGCGCAACGACGAGCCTGGAGGAAGCTTTGGCAGGGCGAGGCATAGTCGCTCTCGCGGTTCCCTCGCAGCACATGCGCGAACTTGCGGGTCTGTGCGGCCCGCACCTCGTTCCGGGAGCCGTTGTCGTCTCCCTGGCGAAAGGGCTGGAGAACGGGACGCTCCTGCGAATGACGGAAGTTCTGGCGCAGGCCCTGCCGGGGTCCCGGGCCCGGCTTGCCGTCCTGTCCGGCCCGACGTTCGCGGGGGAAGTCGCGCGCGGGAGCCCTTCCGGAGCAACCGTGGCGTCGGAGGACCCGACGGTGGCGTCTGCCCTGCAGGCCGTGTTTTCGGGGAAGCGGTTCCGCGTTTACGCCGGCACGGACGTAACCGGCATCGAGATCGGCGGAGCATTAAAAAACGTGATGGCGATCGCCGCGGGGATGTCCGACGGACTCGGATTCGGGAACAACGCAAGGGCCCTCCTGATCACCCGGGGCCTGGCCGAGATCTCCCGCGTGGGATTGCGCCTCGGCGCGGACCCGCAGACGTTCTCTGGCCTCTCCGGCCTGGGCGACCTCGTCCTCACCTGCACGGGCGACCTCTCCCGGAACCGAATGGTGGGAATGCGGGTCGGAAGAGGGGAGAGGATCGATGATATCCTCGCGAGCATGCAGATGATCGCGGAAGGGGTAATGACCGCAAGCGCCGCGTTCGATCTCTCCCGGCGCACGGGGGTGACGATGCCGATATCGGAGCAGGTGCATCTCATATTGCATGAGGGGAAGGATGTCAGGGTCGCGGTCACCGAACTCCTCGCGAGAGATCTGCGCAGGGAAAAGGATTGACGCATGGCGGAATACGATGGGCTGAAACAGGAGATCCGCGAACTGCTTCGCGAACGAAATGCCGTGATGCTTGCGCATAACTACCAGCGGGACGAGATTCAGGAGATCGCCGACATCACGGGGGACTCCCTGGGCTTAAGCCAGGAGGCGGCGCGGTGCGAGGCGGAGGTGATCGTATTCTGCGGCGTGCACTTCATGGCGGAGAGCGCCGCCATCCTTTCGCCCGGCAAGACGGTGCTTCTGCCCCGAATGGACGCCGGCTGCCCGATGGCCGACATGATCACGGCCGACGACCTGCGCGCCTACCGGGCTGCCCATCCGGAGGCGGCGGTGGTCACCTACGTCAACTCGTCCGCGGAGGTCAAGGCCCTCTCCGACATCTGCTGTACCTCCGGGAATGCGGTCAACGTGGTCCGCTCGATCCCCGAAGACCGGGAGATCTACATGGTGCCGGATCGCAACCTCGCTCATTACGTGGAGAAGATGTCCGGCAGGCGACTTACCTGGTTTGACGGCTTCTGCCCCACCCACGAGCGTCTCAAGATCGAGGCCGCAAGGCGTGCGAAAGAGGCGCACCCCGGGGCGCTTCTCGTCGTCCACCCGGAGTGTCCTCCCGAGGTGGTCGACATGGCGGACGCCGTCCTGTCCACCTCGGGGATGTACGCGTACTGCCGTCGCTCGGAGGCGAAGGAATTCATCATCGGGACCGAAATGGGAATTCTGTACCGCCTGCGGAAGGAAAACCCCGGGAAGGTCTTTCATCTCGCGTCCCGCGCCCTCATCTGCCCGAACATGAAGATCACAACGCTCGAGGACGTCCGCGACGCCCTTGTGAACCGCGCCCCCGTCATAACGGTTCCTCCGGACATTCGCAGGAAGGCGCTGTCCGCTCTGGAAGCGATGATCCGCGTTCCGCGCGACGTCTCCTGACGCACCGAGCGTAAGATGCTGCGTTCCGTCCCGACCCTGTCGTTCGAGCATATTGCGCGCGCCTTCGCGCAAGGAGCGGGTCCCGCCTGCGTACAGCCGATGAACGTTCCCCCCGGGGCGCGATCGTTCCTGATCGCGGCGCTCTCCCGCCGGCTGGGTCGTCCGATTCTCTTCCTTTCCCCGTCGGACGCCGGAGCGGAGGAGACGTTCCGGGAGATCTCCGCCTACCTGGGGCCGGAAAGAGCCTTCCTGTTCCCTTCCTACGATGTCGCCCCGTACGAAACCCATTCCCCCTACCCGGTTGCTGTTCACCACCGGATGCGCGCCCTCTATCGCCTGTTTCATGCCCGCGTGGACAGGGCGAACGCCGGGGCCCCCGTCATCGTGTGCCCGGTGGAGGCGGCGCTGGAGAAAACGCTTCCGCCGGACGTGTTCGCGGCGACGGTTTTCCGGATAACGGCCGGCGAGGAGATCGACCGGGACGACTTTCTCCGTCGCCTCGCCGAGCTGGGGTACGCCCGGCTGCCCGTTACATCCGATCCAGGGGACTATTCCGCACGCGGGGGAATCGTGGACGTGCACAGCCCCGCCCACTTGCGTCCCGCCCGGATCTCGCTGGACGGGGACCGGGTCGATTCGATTCGATGGTTCGATCCGGCGACCCAGCGTACGACGGCAGAGGGTGGGGAGCTGACCGTTATTCCGTGCTCTCAGGTCATCACCCGCTCCGACTTCCTCCTCGCGGCAACGAACGCGGCCCCCGGGCCCCACTCCGACCTTCTCCGGCAGGGGATCCGGTACCACGGGGTAGATGCCATGGTCCCCCGTCTTTACGGCCGCGCCTCCTCGGTCTTCGATCATCTTGCGGAAGGAAGCATCGTCGTCGCCGAAGACTCCCCGGGGTGCCTCGCCGCCGCGAGGAACAGTTTCCACGAGGCGGAAGAGAACTTCATTCTCGCAGGGGAGGAGGAACATCTCCCCGCCCCCGGCGAGCTTTTCGTTCCCCCGGAGGAGCTGGCCCGCACCCTGGGAGGGATTCCCCTTCTATCGTTCGACTCTCTCGAGATTGCACCCTTCGGGCGGGAGGTTCCTCTCCGGGGAGAAATGGACGCAGAGGGGAACGAGGACATCCGCCGACACACCGCGTCCTCCCCCTCCGAGGGGCTTCTCCTCCCGCTGGTGACC
>DATHRT010000045.1:0-2769 GCA_035464915.1 Candidatus Limnocylindria bacterium | reverse complement strand
GGAAGCGGGAACGCCTCGAAAGGGACGTGAAGATCGATTATCTCGGGTTCGACATCCCCGACCGGTGGGTGGTGGGATACGGGCTGGACTGTGCGGACCGGCATCGCTCCCTTCCGTACATCGGCGTTGTCAATATGGATTGATCCATTCGCCTCGGGAGAGTCCCACCCGCTTCGGCTATTTGGGGAACGGTTCGGGGAAAGGGGGTTCGATGGACAGGAATGATCAGGGAAGGAAGGGGGGGCCGGGGGAGGAGAGCTTCCCGGACCTGCTGGAGAGGGCCTTCCCCGAGCCTGCCCGCCTGGAGCCGGGTGAGAAGGTCACAGCGAGGGTCATCGGAATCACATCGGAGTACATCTTTCTCGATCTGGGAAGGAAAGGGGAGGGATGCCTCGAAAGGAAGGAATTCCTTGACGCGGACGGGAACGTGACCGTCCGGGAAGGCGAAACCGTCCAGGCGTATTTCCTCGGGATGAAAAACAACGAGATGTGGTTCGCCACGAAGATCGGCGGCGAAGCGGTCGGGCAGACGCAGATGGAAGACGCCTGGCGAAACGGCATTCCGGTAGAGGGGCATATGGACAAAGAGGTCAAGGGGGGCTTCTCCGTGCGGATCGCAGGAGGACTTCGGGGGTTCTGCCCGTTTTCCCAGGCGGGCTTCGCTGCGGTAGAGAGCCGGGGAGAAATGATCGGGAAAAAGCTTCTCTTCCGTATTACGCAGTATGAAGGGAGAGGCCGCAACATCGTCCTTTCGCACCGTGCCGTACTGGAGGAAAAACGCCGGGAGGAACGGGAATCCCTCAAGGGAACGCTACGGGAAGGGATGACGGTACGGGCCAGGGTCACCTCTGTCAGGGAATTCGGAGCCTTCGTGAGCGCCGGCCCCCTCGAGGGGTTGGTGCCGGCGTCCGAGGTCGGCTGGGAGCGTGGGGGCGATATCCGGGAGACGCTGACCACGGGACAGGAGGTGGAAGTCGCGGTCATGCACCTCGATTGGGAAAACGAGCGCTTTACTTTCAGCATGAAGAAGATATTGGCCGATCCGTGGGATCGTGCGGAGGGGAACTATCCCCCGGGATCGCTCCATACCGGGAAAGTCACGCGACTGACCGCTTTTGGTGCTTTCGTCACCCTGGAGCCGGGGGTGGACGGTCTCCTGCACATCTCGAAACTGGGGGGAGGGAAACGGATCCGCCACCCTGGCGAGGCGGTGATGGAGGGGCAGGAGCTGACGGTGAAAGTCGATTCGGTGGAAAGGGAAAAGCGGAGGATTTCCCTCTCCCTGCCGGGGGATGCAAAAGCGGAGTGGAGTCAGGACCAATGGGAGGATTACCGGCATTATCTCCGCGAGGAGCCTCCCCCCACCCTTGGATCATTGGGGGAGGAATTGAAAGCAAAACTGGAGGAGAAGAGAAAGAAATAGCTGGATTTATTATTGTTTACTCGTCCAGTAGCTCCCGGATCTTGGATAACAATTCTTGTGGGGTAAAGGGCTTGAAGATGCAGGGCCTCCTACCGAACGGATTGTCCTGGCGATCGACGTCGGTATCGAAATAACCCGTCATGAAAAGGATCTGCATTTCCGGGTGCCGGAAGGCGACCCGTGCCGCCAGGGTTTGTCCCCCGATTTTCGGCATCACCACATCCGTGAGCAGCAGGTGGATCGGTTCCTTGCTTTGGGAGAGTAAGTCGAGAGCCTCCTCCCCGTTGGAGGCAACCAGGACCTTGTATCCCCCATCCTTCAGGGTTTCCCGCACAAGGTTCAGGACCGGTTCCTCGTCTTCCACAACCAGGATCGTTTCCTCCCCGGGGGGGGCGTCCAGGACCAGTTCGGAAGATTCCTTGGAAGGTTTCGCCTCGGCCGCCCGGGGAAGCCAGATCGTGAATGTGGTGCCTTTTCCCAGCTCGCTCTCGACCTGGATATCGCCCCCGCTCTGATGGATGATGCCATATACTGTCGCCAGTCCCAGCCCCACCCCCTTTCCCACTTCCTTGGTGGTGAAATAGGGTTCGAAGATGTGGGCTTTGGTCTCCTCGCTTATCCCGGCTCCGTCGTCCCGGATCAGCAGTTTCACGCCGGAGCCCGCCGGGACCTCCCGGTGCTCGCGGGCGACGGATTTTTCCGGGTCGACGTTTTCGGTTTCCATGGTGATCCTCCCTCCCTGCGGCATGGCGTCCCGGGCATTCAGCGCCAGATTGAGGATTACCTGCTCGATCTGCCCCGGATCCGCTTTCACTTTCCCGAGGTTGGGGGCGGGAATCGTCACGAGCTCGATATTCTCCCCGATCAAATGTTTTAGCATCTTCTCCATGTTGGAGACGATGAGGTTCAGATCAATGATCTGCGGCTGGAGGATCTGCTTGCGACCGAACGCGATCAGCTGCTGCGTCAACCGGATGGCGCGGCTGCCCGCCTTCCCGATCTCTTCGAGTCCCTTGGAGACGTGATCGGGGTTTCCGATTCGCTTCTTCGTCAGCCCGACGTACCCCGTGATCACCGTCATAAGATTGTTGAAGTCGTGTGCGATTCCACCCGCAAGCCTCCCCACGGCCTCGATTTTCTGGGATTGGCGCAATTGCTCCTCGAGACGCTTCCGCCCGGTTACGTTGCGGCTGAAGACCTGGAGGGCGGGCTTGCCATGGTACTCGATCGGTACGGCCGATATCTCCATTTCCACGAGGGTTCCGTCGAGCCGGAGATATTTCTCCTCGATCGAAAGAATTTTGTTCCCCTTTTCCTGCTCCATACGGATCCGATCCGCGGCCGAC
>DATHRT010000044.1:0-25592 GCA_035464915.1 Candidatus Limnocylindria bacterium | reverse complement strand
TGTTCCCCGTCATATGAAGTGGCACACAGGGTGTCGGGATTTTAAGGTACATGTCGGGGCTTTGGGGAGAGGAATTCCCGAGGTCTTGACAGATCCCTCCGTCTCCGTGATGGTTGCCGTGTGAGGCAATCGGATCGGTGTTGGACGATTACAGCCGCAAGATCCTGGCGTGGAAGCTTCAGAGCGCGATGGATGCCGCCGCGTTCAGCGAGGTCGTGGGACGTTCTGCGCTCGGCCATGATCTCATATTACAGGCTACCGCCCATTCAGGTGTCGTATCCGACCTGTTGCATAACGATAAATACATTTCATGACCAGATATAAGTAATTTCCTATAGTTTAATCCTAGTAAGAGACGAAGACACCACTCCCTTGCAGAAATCTTTCACCTTCTGATTCGTTTGGTACTTTGGATTGGTCAACGAAAGTTATCGTTTTGTCCTTCTGAATAAGATTCATAGTATTATTAATTGCAATTATATGCAAAAAACAAAACGGATTATTATCCCAATCCGTAATTCCCGTATTTTTGCAATAAATGTTCCGTTGGAACTAATAATTAATCTGTTGAAATTATAGGAAGTTAAAGTATTGGCAATATCTCTCAATACTAATATGTCAAATTATTTGCTCAATATTCCTAAATCATAGTCCAACAGTGACGATCCCAGCTCTACCCCCTCACACACGAACTCTCCTTCGTCCCCATCTTATCCTATGGCAATTTCCACTGAGCGGAACCACTGTTTTCCGAAAAGTGGGACGGATCGTTCGCATTGATGCAACTCACACACACGGCGGCGCAAAGAAGGATGGCAAGGCCAGGACGGATCATGCCGGAACGATTCCTTCCCGGTCCTGCGATGGTCGTGGAAGATCGGAGGCACGATCCCCAGCGGCAACGAGAGAACGAAGGAAGGGGACGACTACGCGGCGCGCGTGTACGTCGTTTTCCCGAGGACGCTTTTCTGGAGAACGAAGGCGATCAACTACATCTGGGCGAACAAGCTCCCGAAGGGGGAAGCCCTTCCCAATGCCTTCACCGCGAACACCATGATGGTCGCGGTGGAATCGGGCGACGAAAACGCCGGGACGTGGGTTACCGAGGAACGCAACGTGTACGAGGACTACCGTCGACTCTTCGGGGAGGAGCCGCCCGAAATCGGCGCCGTGGCGCTCATGACCGACACGGACAACACAGGCGGGGAAGCGACAGCGTACTACGGGGACATCACCCTGCAGACCCTTCCCGCCCGATCAGCGATTTCCCCTCCCGCGGCGGCCAGGTAATATCAGATTGTGCAGTTAAAGAACGTCCCATTTCTACACGTGATTGCGCAGCATCAGCTCGACGGGATGGGGGTTTAGGAAAACCTGCCTTTCGAGGTAGGAAACGCGGTACTTGCGGACGTAGTGGCCGATCAGGGTGACCGGGACGATGAGCGGGATGAGTCTTTCCCGGTACCTGTTGATCACCTCAAGGAGCTCCTGCTTCTCGTCGGAGGAGAGGACCTTTTTAAAATGCCCCATCATGTGAAGGAGCACGTCGGCGCTCTTTTTCACGGTGGGCATGGCTGACAGCGTCTCCATGAGGAGGCCCTGGTACCGGTCGTACAGGACGGGGGGGCTAAGCTCCTTCGCGGCGGCGACCAGCCGGCCCATCTCCGTGTACCCTTTCCTGTCGTGCGACAGCAGAAGCAGCTTGTGGTCGGTGTGGAAGGAGACGAGCCCGCCTCGTGTTCTCCCCCGGGCGAGCAGGTCGCGGAACCGGCGCAGGGTAAATACCCTCCCGATGAACATCTCCCGCAAGGTAGGGTCGTTAAGCCGCCCCTCCTCCTCCACCGGAATGAGCGGGAAATGGTCCAGGAACGCCTTCGTGAAGATTCCCGCGCCCACCTTCGCGGGGATCCCGGAATCGCCGTATACCTTGACGCGCTTCATCCCGGAGCTTGGCGAATCTTTTTTGCAGATGTAGCCGCACAGATGTAGCGGTTCCAGCTCTTTCAGTTTCCTGCCGGCGAACTCCATCATCTGCTCCGTGTGGTCGACGCCGCCCTTGCTCGTGACCAGCCGCGGAGATTCGGGGTTTCCGACGAGCCGCATCGCCTCCCTTGGAGTCGGCAGGCCGCAGTCGACCTCGGGGCATACCGGGACCCACTCGACGAACCTGCCCAGCGTTTCCACCAGGTACCCTTCCCGCTTGTGCCCGCCGTCGTAGCGCACCTTCTCCCCCAGAAGGCACGAACTGATGAGGATGCGGATCGGTTCTCCCATGACCACCTCCCTGGCTGTGCGACGATCCCATCGGCGAAAAGGAAAAGAGATCGTACGTGGATAAAGAATTCCGTATTGCCGTCGAATAGCAGGGGGGTGTTTTCCGAAACCGGTGGCAAATCGCCACCGGTTTTCACAAAAGACCCCCCCTATATACATTGGTCCCTATAACGGTTGGCCGTCCGTTTACGGGGGCGTTTCCAGTTTCAGGCGGCGGAATATGTCGTCCCGCGACATCCCGGCAATGCGCACGACTTTCTTTCGCCCCCGTTTGCCGGCGATGATCGTAACGCTTGGGCGGGGGACGTCAAGCGATGCGGACAGGAAGCGGACCAGCGCCTCGTTCGCCCGGTTCTCGAGGGGAGGGGCGGTAAGACGGATGCGGACCGCATTCCCCAAAAGGCCCGCCACACCCGCCCGCGAGGCGCGCGGCATCACCTGAACCTCCACGGTGGCAGACTCTTCCTCCCGGCCGGGTTTACCGTCGGGCTTGCCTCTCACGAAATCCTCGCCGCCACGTCGAAGAGCGTCCTCACGAGGAAGGCCCGGAGGAAATAGATGACGAAGATCACCACCAGCGGGGAGAAGTCGATGGACCCCGCCATCAAGGGGAGCCGTCGCCGAAGCCAGGAGAGCACCGGCTCCGTGATGGCGTACAGGCCCCGGACGATGGGGTTGTACGGGTCGGGGTTCACCCAGGTCAGGACCGCCCGGATGATGATGACCCACATGTAGGCGGTCAGGGCAAAGTCGAGAATACTCGCTACGGCAATGATGAGGTTCTTCGCGACGAACATCGTGGACTCCTTACGTGGAAAGTTCGCGGCTTCTCTGCCAGGCGGCGAACACCGCCGACAGCACCGTTCCCCGGAACGCCCCGGTCTCGAGCGCGGCAATCCCCGCGGCCGTCGTCCCTCCCGGCGAGGTCACCATGTCTTTGAGCTCCGCGGGGTGCTTCCCCATCTCCCGCACCATCCGCGCCGCCCCCTCCACGGTGGCCGCGGCGAGACGTATCGCCTCCCCGCGCCGCATGCCGGCCCGGACCGCCCCGTCGGCTAGCGCCTCGATGAACAGGAAGGCGTAGGCGGGGCCGGAGCCGGAGAGCGCGGTGACGACGTCTAACAGATCCTCGCGGGGAAACTCGGCCACCTCCCCGAAGGAGGAGAAGATCTTCCGGGCCCACTCCTTCCGGTCCCGCGGGACCCCCCGCGCGAAGAAAAGCCCCGTGCACCCCATCCCCACCTGGGCCGGGGTGTTCGGCATCGCCCGGACGACGCGGGCCCCTTCCCCCAGGGCGGAGAGGAAGGTTCGGGTCGGGACCCCCGCCACGATCGAGACGATCAGCTTCCCCTTCGCCATGCCTGCGGGAACCTGGTGGAGCACGTCCCCCACCCCCTGCGGCTTGACGGCGAAGACGATCGTATCGCATTTTTTGAAGAGGTCCGCCATCCCTTTCGCGACGGATACGCGGAACCTCTTCCCAAGGTCCCTCCCCCGCTCGGGACGGATATCCAGGATGACCACCTCCCGCGGCGGGACGAGTTTCGCCTTGAGGATTCCCCGGATCATCGCCTCCCCCATATTCCCCGCCCCGACGAATCCCAGTCCCTTCATGTCCCTCTCCTCGCCCGGCTGCCGAAGATGGCCGTGCCGACGCGCACCATCGTCGCGCCTTCCTCGATCGCCGCCTCGAAATCGTTGGACATCCCCATCGACAGCTCCGTCATGTCCGATCCGGCCCCGCCCCGGGAAACGAAATCCGAAAGCATTCCCCGGAGGCGGACGAAATACGGCCGGCTCTCCTCGGGATCTTCCGTCCACGGGGGAATGGCCATTAAGCCCCGCAGGGTGATACCGGGAAGTCCCGGGGCGGCCTCGATCAATTCCGTAAGCCCTTCCGGGTCCACCCCCGCCTTGCTCTCCTCCCCCGCGAGGTTCACCTCCACCAGGACGGGCACGACTTTCCCGGCCTCTTCGGCGCGGCGGGAGATTTCCCCGAGAAGCGAAAGGGAATCGACCGTCTGGATCCACGAAAAAAGCGATACGGCCTTTTTCACCTTGTTCCTCTGGAGTTTCCCGATGAGGTGCCACTCGGCGCCTGGATACGCGCGGATCTTTTCTTGCGCCTCCTGGACGTAATTCTCCCCGAATACGGCAAGGCCGGCTTCGAGGGCCTCTCCGATGAACTCCACTGGCTGCATCTTTCCGACCGCTATCAGCCGGATGGCTTGGCCTTTCCGTCCGGATCTCTCCGCGGCCCGCGCCACCCTGGCCAGGACATGTGCCGCGCGCTCGCCGATAGATTCCCCGGGGGTCATGCCCCCCCCGCGAACCCGTAAAAGCCGGGGCCGTTCCGGGACACACCGATGAGCTTCGCCCGGAGGAGCATCTCGACCACCCGCGTCATGGGAAGACCGACGACATTGGTGTACGACCCGACGATCCGGTCGATCAGCAGGTTGCCCGCCCCTTGCGCGGCGTACGCGCCGGCCTTGTCGCCCGTCTCCCCCGTCCGGAGATAGGCCGCGATCTCCTGCCGGGTCAACTTCCGGAACCAGACGCGCGTCGTCACGCACGCCTCGTCCCGGTAATCGTTTCGCAAGCGGAGCAGGCAGACCGCCGTCTGTACCCGGTGCTCCCTGCCCGCGAGCTCCCCAAGCATCCGGGCCCCGTCCTCCGGGTCCTTCGGTTTCCCGAGGATCTTCCCGGATGCGACGACGATCGTGTCCGCCGAGAGAACGAAGGATTCCGGAAACCTGCCCGCCACTTCCTCCCCCTTCTCCCGCGCAGCCCTTCGGACGAAGCGCCAGGGGGGCTCACCCGGCGCGGGGACTTCCTCTACCGCCGAGGGAACCACGCGGTACGCCACCCCCACCGCACGCATCAGCTCCTTGCGCCGGGGCGAAGAGGAAGCCAGTATCAGCCTGGGAAACGACGCCACGTACTTCCCATTATATCGGGAACCCAATTCCTTGACCCACGGAAACTTATCGTGCTACAAAAGGAAAGTAGCATTTCAAGAGAGGAACCCATGGGTCTGAAGACCATCACGGTCCACACGGAATCCCCCCAACAGTTCATCGACATCACCCATACCGTCCGCCTCGTCGTTCGGGAAAGCGGCGTCACCCGGGGCACGTGCCAGGTATTCATCCCCCATACGACCGCAGGGGTGACGATCAACGAGAACACCGACCCCGACGTGAAGCAGGATCTTCTCAATATCCTCGAAACGATCATCCCCTCGAAGAGCAGCTACCTCCACTCCGAGGGAAACGCGCACGCGCACGCAAAGGCGAGCCTGATCGGCTCCACCATCACGGTGTTCATCGAGTCCGGGCAGCTGGTTCTGGGAACATGGCAGTCCATTTACCTCTGCGAGTTCGACGGCCCCAGGACCCGAAACGTCCTCTTCCGGATCATCTCCGGGTGATGTTCTCGTAACGGGCGCGCAGCACCTCCCGGGGCAAGCCGCCTGATACGATGTCCCAGGGAAACACCTCCTTCGCATCCTTCTCCCGGAACACGACCTCCGACAGCGCATCTGCGGAGGGAAGCCTGGGCCTCCCCCCCTTTGCCTGCCGGAGGATCCCTTCGACGCGCCGGTCCGAAAGCCCGAGGTAGCCCTGGAGGAGGGAAGAACGGGGGGAATCGGCGCGAACGCGCACATTCCGCAGGGACCGGGCCCCCTCGGACACGCACTGCTGGCGGAGCCGAAGATCGGCCTCCCGGGCCATGGGAGACCACTGCAGCGGGGTGAAGGGCTTGGGCACGAAGGGGGACAGCACTGCGGTGATCGTCCCCATCCGCCCGACCGACTTCGCCTCGCTAAGGACCTCACCGCGGAAGGTGGAGAGGAAGTCGACCGCGCCCTCCACCTCCTCGCTGACCCCGGCGCCCGGGATCCCGCTAAGGAAATACAGCTTGAAGGAGACGATCCCGGCATGGACCAGGGTCCGGGCGGCCGAGAAGAACCGTTCGTCCGCGACCCGCTTTCCGATTCGCGCCCGTAGCTCCTCGCTCCCGGCTTCCGGCGCCAGGGCGACGGTCCTGTGACCGCTTTCCGAAAGGATCCCGGCGACCTCCTCGTCGACGAGATCCGCGCGGACAGAAGCTGGGGAAACGGAGCCGCCCCGGGAGAGAATCTCCCGCGAAAAAGCCCGGAAGTGCCTCCAGTCGAGCACCGCCGCGCCGACTAAGCCCACCGTTTTCCGATGCGGCCAGAGGGCGTCCACCGTCGCGCGCACGTGGGCCAGGGGAACCTCGCGGAAATCAGGGCAGGCGTGCGCCGCTGCGCAGAACCCGCACCGTTTGGGGCAGCCGCGCGACGTCTCCACCAGCACCATTCTCCCCAGCTCCGCGTCCTCGGCCAGGATGGGGAGAAGGGGGGGGAGCTGGTCGAGGGAAAGCGTTTCCCGGACGACCCGTTCCGGGAATCCGGGACGGGGCAAAATGGTGACAAGCCGCCCCGGAGGCACCAATCCCCTCCCCTCCGAAGGGCCGTACCCGAGAACGTACCCGTCCGGCACGTAGACGCCGGGGATCGCGGCAAGGGCCTTGCGATATCCTTCGTCGGAAGGCCGGGGGGGACCCAGGTCGAGGATCGACCCGATCGCCCTCTCTCCGTCTCCGACCACCACGGCGTCCGCAACCGTTCCTGCCGGCTCGGGGGATAGCGACGCCGCGAATCCTCCCGCAAGGACCAACGGGCGCTCCCTGTGCCGGGAGGGTTTCCCGGCGGCCCGGTCGGCGCGGAAGGGAGAAACTCCCCCGGCAACCAGGAGCGCTGGCAGGTTCAGCAGGTCGTTCTCGTACGAAAGAGAAAACGCTACGACGTCGAAATCGGAGAGGGGCCTGCTGCTCTCCAGTGTGGTAAGAGGGAGCCCGCGGCCGGCAGGCTCCCCCCGCGGCCGAGGCCGCTTGTAGCCGCCGTGGAGGACTTTTCCTGTCCGCTCCCTCGGCAGGAAGGCCCTCTCGCACACGGCGTCCGCCCGTGCGTTGACCCGGGCGTAAATGGTCAAGAACCCCAGGTTCGACATCGCCGCTTCGTACCGGTTCGGGTAGACGAGGGCGATCCGGACCCTTCCTCCCCACTCCTTTCGAACCGCCCCGACCTCGCGGGACAGGATCTCCTCGTGAAGCCGGCGGATCTCCCACGTCATACGCTCGGGGGCCGGCGGCGAAGGAACGTCGGGATGTCGAACTCCTCCAGTCGTTCTTCCTCGACCGGCTTCTCGATCACCGGAAGCGGGTCGATCTTTTCAGGTTCCTTCCCCTGGGCGCGCAGGAAGGTCGGTTTCTCCAGGTCCTCGCGTCCCACGAGCTTGATCGTGCGGCGAGGCGCCTTCCAGATGCTCTCGGCCACCCCTGATTCGAACCCGGTGGCGATGACGGTAACCTTGAGTTCCTCCCCCATCGCGTCGTCGATCACGGTTCCGAAAATGATGTTCGCTTCTTCATCCGCCTCCTCCTGGATGAGCGCGGCGGCCTCGTGCACTTCGCTCATGGAGAGGGAGGGGCCGGCCGTGATGTTGAAGAGGACTCCGCGCGCGCCCCGGATAGCCACGTCCTCGAGCAGGGGGCTGGAGATCGCCTTCTCCGCGGCCGCCATCGCCCGGTTCTGGCCCTCGGCGCCGCCTGTCCCCATCAGGGCCACCCCGGAACCCGACATGATCGTCTTTACGTCGGCGAAGTCGAGGTTGATGTACCCCGGCTTGGTCACCAGCTCGGAGATCCCGCGCACCGCCTGGTACAGGACTTCGTCGACCTTCCGGAACGCCTCCACGAACCGCATCTCCTTCCCGGCGATCAGGAGAAGCTTCTCGTTCGGGATCACGATGATGGTGTCGACAATGCTACGAAGCTCTTTCAGACCCACTTCCGCCTGCCTGCGCCTGGTAGCGCCCTCGAATGCGAACGGGCGGGTGACCACCGCGACGGTAAGCGCACCCACCTCCCGCGCGACTTCCGCGAGGACCGGTCCTCCCCCCGTGCCGGTACCTCCTCCCAGCCCCAAGGTCATGAACACCATGTCGGCGCCCATGAGGGACTCGCGAAGGATATCCCGGTCCTCCTGGGCCGCCTGCCGCCCGATGTCGGGGTTGGCGCCGGCGCCCAGCCCCTTGGTCAGCTTCGCTCCCATCTGGATCTTTAAGGGGGCAAGGTTCTTCTCGAGGGCCTGCGCGTCCGTGTTCGCGGAGATGAACTCCACGCCCGATAAGCCTTCCTCGATCATGGTGTTGATGGCGTTCCCGCCGCCGCCGCCGAGGCCGAACACCTTGATGACCGCGTGGCATTTGTTTTCCTCTACGAGAGTGAACATGGCTACCTCCTTCCGAACGTACCGGTTTATTAGAAGAACTCCGATAGAATCCTCTTTACCCGCACCTTCCATCCCCCCCGGGTCTCCTCTTCCGTTTTCCCTCCCCCGATTTCCGAAAGCTTCGCCCCGTAGAGGGTAAGCCCCACCGCGGTGGCGAACGTCGGGCTGTTCACCACTTCCGCCATTCCCCCGATCCGGATGGGGACTCCCCGCCGGACCGGCAGATGAAACACCCGCTCCCCCAGCTCGGGCAGGCCGTCCAGGCGGGACCCGCCCCCCGTGAGCACGACCCCTGCCCCGAGCATCTCCTCGAACCCCGAACGCAGGATCTCCTTCCTCAGGAGAGTGAAGATCTCCTCCGCGCGGGGTTCGATGATCTCGCTCAGGTATTGCCGCCGGATCGGCCTCGGCTGGCGTCCGCCCACCCCGGGCAACTCCACGAGTTCATCCCGGCGGACCTTCTGGATCGCGGCGCATCCCGAAGCGACCTTCAGCGTTTCCGCATCCGATGCGGGGATCCGCAGCCCCACTGCCACGTCGGCGGTTATGTTCCCGCCACCCAATGGCAGCACGAAGGTGTGGCGCAGCGCCCCGTCATAGAAGAGCGCCATGTCGACCGTCCCGCCGCCGAAGTCCAGCAGCGCCACGCCCACCTCCCGTTCCTCCGGGGTCAGTACGGCATCCGCCGAGGCCAGCGGCGAGAGGACGATGTCGACGATGTTGATCTCCGCCTTTTCGACGCACCGCACCAGGTTCCGCGTGCTCGGCAGGTCGTCGGTCACCACGTGCACCCGCGCATCCAGGCGGATGCCGGTCATCCCGCGGGGGTCCTTGATTCCCGGCATGTCGTCGACGATGAACTCCTGGGTCAGCACGTGCAGGATTTCCCGGTCCGCCGGAAGCTCCACCGCCTTGGCCAGATCCAGGACCCGCGCCACATCGGCATCCGTCACCTCCCGCTCGTTCCGCACGGAGACGGCCGCGTGGCTGTTGAACGACTTGATCAACGGGCCGGATACGCCGACCAGCGCGGAGTTGACCGGGAGGCCCGTCATTTTCTCGGCCTCGGAGACGCTCTTCATGATCGACTTGACTGTCGCGTCCACGTTGACCACGGACCCCTTTCGCATTCCCTCCGTCGGGCAGAGCCCCATGCCGAGGATTTCCAGCCCCTCGGGGGTGCTCTTCGCGATGACCGTCGCCACCTTGCTTGATCCGACATCCAGCCCGGTGATCACCGGTCCGCCTGACGCATCCATTTATTCCCCCGACCGCACGAAGATGCGGCCTGCTGTTTTCAGGTCCACGACTCCTTTTTCCTTCCCCAGACTCGCCAGTTTCGGCATCGCCTCCTCCACTCGCCGCATCGCCTCGTCGAAATCCATCAGGCCGATCTTCAGCTGAAGGCCGAAATCCCGGGTCACCAGCGTATACCCATCCTGCGCGTCGAAGTGAACCTCCGAAATGTTCCGGCTCAAGGAACCCGATTCCGCGTGCCGCAGGAGGTCGATCGTTTTCTTAAGGTTCCGGATCGTCACCGGGTCCTTCGCCGCCAGGTCGTCACGGGAAAACCCGGTGAGGATCGGCTTGTCCTTCGCGTCGTACGCCGTCAGTCGCTTGAATATGGTTCCCTGATCGTCCACGTAATAGAGGGCGTCCAGGTTGATCATCGCGACCGGTTCCCGCTCCTCGATATTCACCACGAGCTTGTCCGGGAACGACTTCCGGACGACAACCTCCCTCACGAACGGATGGGACTGAAGCCGCCGGCCGATCTCCTCCTTGGAGAGCGACCAGATGTTTCCCCCGGCGACCCCCTTGAGGATCCCCGAGATCTCATCTCCCGACACATGCTCGCAGGGGTTCATGTCGACGACCCGCACCGAGAAGATGGCGGACCGCCCCAGCCAGGAGTAGACGGCCGCCCCCGCCGACCCCACGAGAAGAAGGACCAACAGCGCGGCGGCCACCGGAAGCCACTGCCGGACAGGGATCCGGCCGCGGTTCGCCTTGCTTCCCTTCTTCCTCTTCTGCGCCACGTGAGACCGCTTCCGCTTCCCGAGCGACTTCTTGTGGTATGCCTTGTACTCGATCATCTACTTGTGCAACCCCGCATCGTCGAGAATCTCCTCGACGAGGTCCTCGAAGGAGACCCCGTCGAATCGGGCCGCCTTCGGCAGGAGGCTCGTCTCCGTCATTCCCGGGATCGTGTTCGCCTCCAGGAAGAAGAGGTTCCCCGCCGGGTCGACCCGGTAATCGACTCTTGCCGCCCCGCGCAACGACAAGGCGGCGGCCGCCGCACGGGTGAACTCCGCCGCCCGCACGAGAATGTCCCGGTCCATCGGGACGGGGATCACGTACTCCGTCTGCCCGGCGGTATACTTGGATCGGTAGTCGTAAAATCCGGAGCCCGACTTCGGAACGATTTCGATCGCGGGGAGGACCCTTCCGTTGACTACCCCCACCGTGATCTCCCTCCCCGGCACGTACCCCTCGACCAGCACCCGGCTGTCGTATTTCCCCGCCTCGGCCATGGCCTCGCTCCATCCCTCGATGTCATGGACCACGCTGATCCCCACCGTGGACCCTTCCCGGTCCGGCTTCACCACGAGGGGAAAACCGAACGCCGGCGGAGCCGAAGAGGCAAGCGCATCCCCCTGGTACACGGCGTCGGGCGCGCAAGGGACCCCGACGGCGGCGACGACCCGTTTGGCCAGCACCTTGCTCATCGAGACGGCGGAGGCGGCGACGCCCGACCCGGTATACGGCACGCGGGCCAGCTCCAGAGCGCCCTGAATGCATCCGTCCTCCCCCAGCCGGCCGTGGAGAGCGATAAAGGCCACGTCGATCTTCGCCTCCCGGATCGCCCGGAGCCAATCTCCCCGGATGTCGATCTCCACCACCGCGTATTTCTTTTTCCGCAGCGCCTCCGCGGTCGCGAACCCCGTCCGGAGAGACACCTCACGCTCCGAGGACTCCCCGCCGAGAAACACCCCCACCGTCTTTTCCCGGAACCGCCCCTTCTCACTCATAGGCAATCCCCCACATCGTTACCTCGGTCGCCAGGGTGACCCCCGCCAGGGAACGAACCGCCTCCCTGCCCCGCGCGATGAGCCGCAGGACCTGGGACGCGGTCGCCCGCCCCCGGTTGACCATGAAGTTGGCGTGCTTCTCCGAATACGCCGCGTCCCCTTCCCGGGCGCCTTTCATCCCCGCCCGCTCCAGCAGGACCCCAGCCCTCTCCCCTTCGGGGGGATTCCGGAACGTGGAGCCGAACGTCCGCTCGCCCCAGGGCTGGTTGGCCCGACGCCTCTCGTTCAGATCCTTCATGCGGGAAAACGAGTCGTCGGTACGCCCGGGACGAAGGCGGAACGCCGCCCGGACGATGATCCCCGTCACGGGGTACTCCGCCGTCCGGTAGGAGAAACGGATCTCCTTCGCCGGGACGCGGTGAAGTTCCCCCGCGGCATCCACGATCTCCACCCACTCGACGATCTCCCCGATGGATCGTCCGTATGCTCCGGCGTTCATCGTAAGCGCACCGCCTATCGTGCCCGGGATCCCGCCCAGTTCTTCGATCCCGGAACAGGCGGACAGGGCGCACAGGACCACGAACCTCGGGAGCATCACGCCGGCGTCGGCGACTACGCTCCCCGGGGGACCGAAGAAAACCTTTCCCATGTTCTTTCTGATGCAGACGACCGTCTCCCGAACGCCGTCATCCGACACAAGGAGGTTGCTGCCCGCGCCAAGCACCCTCACCTCCCGGCTCGCGGCCCGCTCGGACACGAGGACTTCCTGTATTTCCCGGACCGACCGGGGGAAGACCAGTCGGTCGACCGCCCCCCCGATTCCCATCGTGGTAAAGTCCCGCATCCTGGCGCCGATCGCCTCCTCGACCCTGCTCATCGTCCCTTCCGCCCGGCTGTTTCCCCCCGGGACATCAACGGGACACGACGACATCTGCCAGTTTCCAGACATCTCCGGCCCCCATGGTCAGAAATATGTCGCCGGGAAGCAGGCGGGGCAGAACGTCCCCCGCGGCTTCCGCGGCTTTCCCCGCATAAAAAACCGCCTTGTGCCCGTGGTCCCGTATCGCCTCGCAGAGTCGCTCCCCCGAAGCACCCGGGATCGGCTCCTCCCCCGCCGGGTAGACATCGAACACGAGGAGCAGGTCCGCGTCGTGGAACGCCGAGACGAACTCCTGGAAGAGGGCGTTCGTCCGGGAGTACCGGTGCGGCTGGAAGCCGACCACGATGCGGCGGTCCGGCCACACTTCCCGGGCCGCGGCGAGCGTGGCAAGGATCTCGGCGGGGTGGTGACCGTAATCGTCCACGACCGTCACGCCGTCCCGCTCCCCCTTGAGCTGGAATCGACGGTGGACCCCCCGGTAGTCGGCCAGCCCCTCCCGGATCCTGTCGAAGGGGATCCCCAGCTCCGAGGCCACCGCCACCGCTGCGAGCGCGTTGCTCACGTTGTGCCGGCCGGGCGCGGTAAGCGAAATTTCCCCGAGAATCTCCCCGCGCCGGATCACCCGGAACCGGTTCACCATCCCCTCGGGCACGACGCCGTCGGCCCGGTAATCCGCCTGGTGGGAGAATCCGTAGGTGACGTATGTCTTCTGCAAGGAGGGGATCAGTTCCAGGACGTTGGGGTGATCCACGCATAAAACGGCGAACCCGTAAAAGGGTACCTTGTTCAGAAAGTGAAGGAACGTCTCCTTGATCTGCCCGATGCCCGAGTAGTAGTCGAGATGCTCGGGATCGATGTTGGTCACCACCGCCACGGTGGGAGACAGCTTCACGAACGATCCGTCGCTCTCGTCGGCCTCCGCCACCAAAAAATCCCCGGAGCCGAGCTTGGCGTTGGATCCGAGGCTGTTGAGCTTCCCTCCCACGACGGCGGTCGGGTCCCACCCCGCCGCCGCGAGAACGGTGGCCACCATCGAGGTGGTGGTCGTCTTTCCGTGCGTTCCCGCGATGGCGATGCCGTATTTCATCCGCATGAGCTCGGCGAGCATCTCCGCCCGGGGGATGACCGGGATCTTCCTGCGGTGCGCCTCGACCACTTCCTCGTTGTCCGGCCGGATGGCCGAGGAAACCACCACCACGCGGGCGTCTTCCGGTATGTTGGCGGCGCCGTGTCCGGACCGGATCTTCGCCCCGGCAGCCTCCAGCCGCCCCGTGATGTCGGAGAGCCGCAGGTCCGATCCGGTGACCCGGTAGCCGAGGTTCAGGAGCAACTCCGCGATTCCGCTCATTCCGATCCCGCCGATTCCTACGAAGTGGATTCCCAGCCCTTTTCTATACACCCTCGTCCGCTCCTATCCCCATCTCGCGCAATGCCGACCGCATAATCTGCCGGGCCGCGTCCGGCCGGGAGAACGCCTGCGCTCCCTCCTCCGCCGTTCTCCTTCTGTCGGGTTCTTCCGCCCACAGGGATAGCGCCTCCCGCACCTTCTCCGCCGCCGCCTGCTCCTGCCGGATCCAGATCCCGCCGCCTGCCGCGCAGAACTCCTCGGCGTTTCTTTCCTGGTGGCGGTCGGCAGCGAAGGGATACGGGATCAGAACGCACGGCCTGCCGAAAAGCGCCGCCTCCGCGAGGGAGAGGGCGCCGGCGCGCATCAGCACTGCGTGGCAGCGGGTGAAAACGTCCCCGATCCGCTCCGTAAAGGGAAACGGCTCGATGGAGAGTCCTTCCCGTCTCACCGTATCTTCCACGGCGGCGAATTCCCTTTCCCCGGTCTGCAGGAGAAACCGCATTGCCTTGCCCCCGTTCTTCACGGCCCGCCCCATACCGAGCACGATCTCGTTGATCGCCCTGGCCCCCTGGGACCCCCCCATCGCAAGGACGGTGAAGGGCGGCGGAGGCGGTAAACCGCTCCGCGCCCGCTCCGCCGCCTGCACGATCTCCCGCCGGACGGGGTTCCCGTACACGGATGCGCGCCCCCGCGGGAAAAAGGAAACCGCTCCCCCGAATCCCGCGTACACGCGTCTTGCCATCCTCCCGAGCATCCGGTTCGACCGGCCGGGGACCGCGTTCTGCTCCTGCAGGAACAGCGGAACCCCCGAGGATGCCGCCGCCAGCGACACGGGGACGGAAGCATACCCCCCCACACCGAACACGAAATCGGGACGTCTGCGGCGAAGGATCCGGAACGAGTGCCTAAGCCCGCCGAGCATCATCGCCATCCCGCGCAACCCGCCCGCTCCCTTGCCGCGGATCTGCCCCGAGGAGACGAATTCGATCTCGAAGCCCCGGGCCGGTACTGCCCTCGCTTCGAGGCCCCTCTCCGTCCCGGCGAAGCAGACGGAACCTCCCGGGGAAAGGGAGAGAAATTCCTCAGCAAGCGCTATCCCCGGGAACACGTGCCCGCCTGTTCCCCCGCCGGCGATCAACAGGTTCAGCGACAAATACCTCCGCTCCTTTCATCGAGATGTTGGTGAGGACACCGATCGCCGCCAGATGGAGGACGAGGGAGCTCCCCCCGTAGCTCAGGAACGGCAGGACCATTCCCTTGGGCGGAAGCATCTTCAACCCCACCATCATGTTCGCGAGAGCCTGCACGCCGATCACGATAGAAACCCCCATCGCGAAATACTTCCCGAACGGGTCGCGGGCGCGACGACCGATCCGGAACCCCACCCAGACGAGCGTCATGAAGCAGGCGCCCACGGCGACCACCCCCGCAAACCCGAGCTCCTCCCCGATGACGGAGAAGATATAGTCCGTGTGCATTGCCGGAAGGTAGAAAAGCTTCTGCTTTCCGGCGCCGATCCCCGTCCCGAGGAGGCCTCCGTTCGAGAAAGCGATGAGGGACTGCACCACCTGATAGCCCGCGGACTGGGCCTGGGAGAACGGGTCCAAGAATGCCGACAGGCGAGCCATCCGGTACGGTCTCGCGGCGATCGCGAGGACCACGCCGACAATCCCCGCAACGCTGCATCCCGCGAGGTATTTCCACGGAAACCCGGCGATCACCAGAAGTGCCATGAACGACGCGGTGATGACCACCGACATCCCGAAGTCCGGCTCCTTGAGGATCAGCGCCACGTAGCCCGTCAACACGGCGAGCAACGGCAGGAACCCCCGTACCCCTTCGCGGAAGTTCTCCCCCTTCCGGTCGATCGCATAGGCGCCATAGGCGATGAGGGAGAACTTGGCGAGCTCGGAAGGCTGGAAGGTGAAGAACCTCAGGTCGATCCACCGGGAAGCGCCGTTTGCCGTGTGCCGGATCCCGGGCACGTAGACAAGGACGAGGAGCAGGAGGGTTCCCCCCATGAGGACCCCGATCCGGCGGCGGAAGACGTCGTAGTCGACCCGGGAGACGAAGAGCGCCAGAGAGGCCCCCAGGACGAGGAAGAGAACCTGCCGCTTGAAATAGTACGCCGCATCGTGCCCGAGCCTCTCGGACGCCTCTGCCGTCACCGACGAGGCGCTGTACACCATCACGGCCCCCAAGCCCACGAGGATCAGCGTGCAGAGGGTAAGGATCAGGTTCTCGTGCCGCTTCCCGATGTTCATTCGGCAAGCCCCCTCACCGCTTCGCGGAACGCCTCGCCGCGCTCCTCGAAGTTGCGGAACATGTCGAAACTGGAACAGGCCGGGGAGAACACCACGACATCGCCCGCCCGCGCATTCGCGGCGGCCGCACGGACCGCCTCCTCCAGAGAGTCGGCCCCCAGAAGGGGCACCGTCCCCGAAAGATCCCGCACCATGCGGTCCCGGGCCTCGCCCAGAAGGATCGCCGCACGTACCTTACGCGCAAGCGTCTCGCGGAGCGGACGGAAGTCCAGTCCCTTGTCCTTCCCGCCGGCGATCAGCCACACGGGTTCGGAGAATCCCTCGAGGCACTTGATCACCGCGCCCACGTTCGTCCCCTTCGAGTCGTTGAAAAAGGACACCCCGCGCACGTTCCGGACGAACTCCACCCTGTGCGGAAGCCCCCGAAAGGCCTGGAGGCATTCCCAGACCGCATCGGGAGGGACCCCCATGCGCCGGGCCGCCCCGATCGCCGCCATGGCGTTCTCCTCGTTCTGAATCCCCCGGATCTTGAGGAGAGAGACCGGGTACCGCTCTTCGACGGGGCCGCCCCGATACACCATGTCCTTTCCGTCCCGGGACACGCCGGTGGCAAGGGGACGGGAGAGCGAAAACGGCACGTGCACGGAGGGAATCCCGTGGAGCCGGCCGGCAATCTCCTGGTCGTCGGCGTTCACGACGGCCGAGTCTTCCTGCCCCTGGTTTCGGAATATCCCCATCTTCGTTTCGGCGTAGGAGGAAAAGTCGGGATACCGGTCCCGATGGTCCTCGGTGATGTTCAGGAGGACGGCTACGGACGGCCGGAAGGCGTCGATCGTCTCCAGCTGAAAGCTCGAGACCTCGACCACGGCCCAGTCGTGCGAGCCCGGAGCCGCGCTGACGAAGGGAGTCCCCAGGTTTCCTCCGACGAACACCCGGGGAAAGACGAGGGACGCCATGTTCCCCAGGAGCGTCGTGACCGTCGACTTCCCGTTCGTTCCCGTCACCGCGGCCACGTTTCCGGAAAATCGACGGAAGCCGAGCTCCAGTTCTCCCCACACAGGCGTCCCGGCGCGGGAAAGCGCCTGGAGGGGGAGCGTCCCCCGCGGGACCCCGGGAGAAAGAATCACGAGGTCTGCCCCCGGCACGGAGGTTTCCGGCATTCTTCCCTGGACAAAAGCGATCTGCGGAGGCAGGGGGTGACCGAGAGTCCGCTCCACGTCCTCTTTCGGGCGCTCGTCGAAAAGCGTGACGACGGCCCCCTCGCGCTGGAGGAGGAGGGCCGAGGCGAACCCCGATATGCCGGCTCCCACCACGTGCGCGTTTTTCCCGTCGAACGTCTCCATCTCACCGAATCTTGAGCGTGCTGATGGCCAGCAGCGCCAGGATGATCGAGATGATCCAGAACCGGACGATGATCTTGGGTTCCGCCCACCCTTTCAGTTCGAAGTGGTGGTGGACCGGCGCCATCCGGAAGATCCGCTTCCGCGTGGTCTTGTAGGAAAAAACCTGGAAGATCACCGAGAGGGCCTCCATCACGAATACTCCGCCCACCAGTATCAGGACGATCTCCTGCTTCACCATCACGGCCACGACGCCGAGCGCGGCACCGAGGGACAGTGACCCGGTGTCCCCCATGAACACCTGGGCGGGATAGGTGTTGAACCACAGGAATCCGATGCCCGCCCCCGCCATCGCGCCGCAGAAAATGGTGAGTTCCCCTGCCCCCGCAACATAGGGAATCTGCAGATAATTCGCGATCTTCACGTGGCCGGTGAGATACGCGAAGAGCATGTAGGTCCCCGCGGCGATGATGGAGGGGCCGATGGCCAGTCCGTCGAGACCGTCGGTCAGGTTGACGGCGTTCGACGTTCCCACGATCACGATGATGATGAACGGAATGTATGCGATTCCCAGGGGGGGGTTCAGCTTCTTGAAGAAGGGAATGCTCACCTTGTCCTGGATCCCCACGTCCATGTAAATGAGCGTTGCCGCTACCCCCGCAAGGAGGATCTGGCTCGCGAATTTCGCCTTCGCGCTCATGCCCTTTGCGTCCTTCCGGATCACCTTCTTGTAGTCGTCATAAAACCCGATGGCGCCGTATCCGAACGTTACGAATACGGCGATCCAAATATAGGAATTCGTGAGGTTCGCCCAGAGAAGGGTCGGGATCACGACGGCGAGGACGATCAGAAGCCCTCCCATCGTCGGGGTCCCCTCCTTGGCGAGGTGCCTCTCCGGGCCGTCCTTCCGGATGGACTGCCCGATCTGGTGGGAGCCGAGTTCGCGGATGAGCCATGGCCCGATGATGAAGCAGAGCAGGAGCGCCGTGATCGAGGCATAGATCGTGCGAAACGTGATGTACCGGAATACGTTGAAGAACGAGTAGTCCACGTGCAGCGGATAGAGAAGATGGTACAGCATCAGGCTAGGCCCACTCCTTTTCCACGACCTCGGCGATCTTGTCGAGCTGCATCCCTCTTGACCCTTTGATCAGGATGATATCCCCTTCCCGCAGCGCACCCGTCACCGCGTCGCGCAGCGCCTCCCGGTCCCCGACGTGCGTGACCCGTCCGGGATCCATCCCTCCCTCCTGCGCACCGAGGGCGATCGACGATGCCTCCTTCCCGCAGGTGAACAGGAGGTCCGGCTCCATTCCGGCAACCATGTGCCCGATCCGGAAGTGGGAGACACCGGACGCCTCTCCCAGCTCCAGCATGTCCGCCAGGATCACGATGCTTCGCCGCCCGCGCCGGAGGGCATAGAGACTCCTCAGGGCCGCCTCCACGGAAGCGGGGTTCGCGTTGTAGGTGTCGTCCAAGAGCAGCCCTCCTCCCCGCAGGGGGATGGGGCGGAATCTTCCGGGAAGGGGGGCCAGGGAACGGAACCCCTCCTCCATTTCCTCCGGTCGCAGTCCGAGGGCGTACGCCGCCGCGGCGGCGGCCAGCGCGTTCATGAGGTTATGCTCGCCCGTAGCCGGCAAAAAGGAGGTGAATTCCCCGGAAGGGGTCCGGACCGCGATCCGCATTCCCTCCTCGCCCATGGACAGCACCCGTCCCGAGATCTCGCTGAGCGCCACGCCGTAGTAGATCTTGATGGCCCGGCAGCGTCCCGCTTCCCGCATCACCCGCAGGTCCGTCGCGTTCACCACCGCCGTCCCCGACTCGGGGAGGGCCCGGTACAGGTCTCCCTTTTCCCGCGCCACTTGCTCAAGGGTCCCGAGCCCCTGGAGGTGGGCGGGCGCGATGTTGGTGAGGATCGCCATGTCAGGCGCCGCGATCGACGCCAGCCTCGCAATCTCCCCCGGCAGGCTTGTACCCATCTCCAGCACCGCGACGTCGTGCTCCGGGGAGAGCGCGAGCAGGGAAAGCGGCATTCCGATCAGGTTGTTCCGGTTCCCCGGATTCCCAAGAACGTTCCTGCTCCGGGAAAGGAGGACGGTGAGCATCTCCTTCGTGCACGTTTTTCCGGAGCTGCCCGTGATTCCCACGAGGGGAACGTGGCGGAGCCTCTCCCGATGCGCCCTGGCAAGGTCTCCCAGCGCCTCTACGGGGCTGCGCACGACGAATACCGGCTTCCCGGCGAGGATCTCAGGGGGGATCTTTTTTGCCCCCTCCTCCGATACGATCGCCGCCTGCGCCCCCCCGCGGATCGCCTCCCCCACGAAGTCGGCGCCATCAACCCGCTCACCGGCAAGGGCCACGAAGAGGCCCCCGGGTTCCACTTCCCTGCTGTCGGTGGTCACGGCACCGATCGGGTCACGGGTGGGAATTTCCCCCCCCTCCCGCAGCGGATGGAGGACCCCGATCACGTCCCCGAGCGTTAATCTACCCGCCACAGGCCAGGATCGACCTGACCGTTTCCCTGTCGTCGAACGGCAAGCGTCGGTCCCCGATGAGCTGGACATTCTCGTGTCCTTTCCCGGCTATCGCAATCGTGTCCCCCGGCCGGGCAATTTCGAGCGCCCGTGTGATAGCCGTTTTTCTGTCCGGGATAACCATGTAAAATCCCTCATCCCATGAGACGGGCCCCGTCGCCTCCAGGTAGCCTTCCGAGGCGATCCCCGGGATGGTGTCCGAAAGGATCGCCCCGGGGCTCTCGTTCCGGGGGTTGTCGGAGGTGAGGATCACCACGTCGGACCGGAGGGCCGCGATTTTGCCCATCGCCGGCCGTTTCGTCCTGTCCCGGTTCCCTCCGCACCCGAAGACGGTGATCATCCTCGCGTCGGCAAGTTCCCCGAGAGCGGCGAGCAGGCGGTCGAGCCCTTCGGGGGTGTGCGCGTAATCCACGAAAATGTGGATCCCCCGGTCGTTGGGGATCTCTTCCATCCTCCCGGGGATCGTCGGTAATTTCTCCACCCCTTCGCGGATCACCCCGGGATCGATGCCGAGCAGGATCGCCCCGCAGACGGCCCCCATGATATTAGACACGTTATAGTCCCCGATGATCCTCGCCCGAAGGTTGATCCTCCCCACGGGGGTGGAAAGGGAAAGACGGGTCCCCTCCCACGACATCTCCGCCGAGAGGGGATGCACCGTCCTCTCCCGGGAGAACCCGAAGGTGAGCGCGTCCGGAAACTCCTTCGCGAGCCTCGCCCCGTACGGATCGTCCCCATTCACGGCCATGCCCGTCCGCTTCCCTCCCGCCGGCAGAAACTCCTTGAAAAACCGTTCTTTAGCGTGAAAGTACGATTCCATGTCTCCGTGGAAGTCGAGGTGGTCGTGCGACAGGTTCGTGAACAGGCCCGCGTCGAACCGCACCCCTTCGATCCTTCCCTGCGCCGTGCTGTGGGACGACACTTCCATCACGAGGTGGCTCGCGCCCGCGGACAATGCGGCCGCCATCACCTCCTGGAGTTCGTGGGGAAAGGGAGTGGTCAGTCCCGTCCGCAGAAACTCGCCCGCCAAGCGGTAATTGACAGACCCGATCACGGCCGTCTTTTTCCCCGCGGCTTCGAGGATGGATTCGAGAAGGTAGGTGGCGGTCGTCTTCCCGTTGGTGCCCGTCACCCCGATGACCGTGAGGCTTGCCGACGGGTCGCGGTAAAAGCGAACCGCCACGGCGGGCAGAGCCGCAGACGTCGACTCTACTTGAAGGCAGGGCAGCGGTGCGGGAGAGACTTCCCGCTCGACGAGGGCCGTCGCCGCACCCGCCCGCGCCGCTGCATGGAGGAAGGAGTGGCCGTCTTCACGTTCCCCGCGAATGGCGACGAAAAGGTCGCCGGGGCGGGTCCTGCGGGAATCGATGGAGATCCCGCCGATCTCGAGTGATTCGAGAGAAGACTCCACCGGTGTGATGCCTGCGAGAACATTCGCCAATCTCATCTTTCGCCTTACTCTGCCCCGAAGGTCACGGTGCAGGCCCCGCCGGGGACGAGAATCCCGCCGGGGCGGGGGGACTGGGCTCGGGCCAGGCCGGTACCGACCAGCTTGAGCCTTACCGAATACCGGTCCATCAGGTCCACCACCCTTCCCATGCTCAAGCCCCTAAGGTCCGGCATGACAAGGGAACTCTCTCCGGGCCCCATGGCCACGCGGGCCATCCGGACGCCCGGGGCTGCGGTCTCCTCCCGGGCCGCCGTCGCCGGTTCTTGCCCGACCGGCTCCGTGGGGGTGAGGCCCAGGTAGTAGGCCGTCTTCACCGCGATCTGGTTGAAGGCGGGGGCAGCGACGACACCGCCGTACACCTCCCCTTTCGGCTCGTCGATGACGACGAGAATGAGGAATTCGGGGTCTTGGAGGGGAAGGAACCCGACAAAGGAGGCGATCCGCTTGTCCGGGGAGTACCGACCGGTCCCCACCTCCACCTTTTGCGCCGTCCCCGTCTTCCCGCCGACGAGAAATCCCTTGATGCGGGCCTGTGTGCCCGTACCGTCCTCCTGGACCACGTTCCCGAGGATCTCCCGCATCTGTGCCGACGTCTTGGGGGAAATCGTTCTCCTTAGCACCTTCGGCTCGCCGCGGTAGACCACCCTCCCCTCCGGATCGGTGATCTCCTTCACAATATACGGCTTCATCATCTTCCCGCCGTTCACCACGGAAGCCATCGCGTAGGCGAGCTGGAGAGGCGTAACGGCGATTCCCTGGCCGAACGAGACGGTAGCGCGCCGTATCCGGCTGAAATTGTCGCGGGCAGGCACCAGACCGCGTGACTCTCCCAAAAGCTCGACCCCCGTCTTTGCCCCGAACCCGAAGGCCCGGATCATGTCGTAATACCGCCCGGGGTCCATATTCTCGCTGACCTTGATCATCCCGATGTTGCTCGAGAACTTGATCACCTCGGGAACGGTAAGCCAGCCGTACTTGTGGGTGTCGTGTATCGTGCGGCCGGCGTACCCGTACGTCCCGTTCTCGCAAAAGACCCTGTCGCGGATCCCGATCGCGCCCAACTCCAGCGCCGAGGCCAGCGTCAACACCTTGAAGGTCGAGCCCGGCTCGATGATGTCGGTGATGGCCCGGTTCTTCCTCGCTTCCGGCCGGGCCGTGGCAAGGCTGTTCGGGTTGAACGTGGGAAGACTCGCCATCGCGAGGATCTCCCCGGTACGAGGTTGCATGACAATGGCCACCCCGCCGCGTGCCCGGTACTTCTTCACCGCCTCCATGAGCTCGGTCTGCGCCGTGTGCTGGATGTTCCGGTCAATGGTGAGGGATACGGAATGCCCCTGCGAATTGACTTCGATCGGCGTGTCCCCCGGTACGATGAGGCGCCCGCGCGCATCGCGCTCGCATACCAGGAAGGCGTCCTCCCCGCGAAGATACTTGTCAAGCGATAGCTCGATCCCTTCGATCCCGGTGCTGTCCACATCGGTGAACCCGATGACCGATGAGGCGAGTTCCCGGTTGGGATAGAAACGTTTCGGCTCCTCGACCGTGCCGATGCCGTTCGTCCCCCCGTTGTTTCCTCCCCGGGAGAGCGCTTCCCGCACCTCCCGGACGATCTCCTCCGCCATCGAGGAAGGCATCTGCCGCTTGACCCAGAGGAAATTCCTGTCCGAAGAGAAGGCCTTGCGCAGCTGGGCGGCGGGTCGGGAAATCCGGCGGGAGAGCATCTTCGCGGCAAGCTCCGGCGAGGGAAGCTTGGACGGTTGGACGAAGATCGACTTCGTGGAAAGGCTTACGGCGAATTCGGTTCCGGTCCGGTCGAAGATAACCCCCCGCTTGGGGAGAAGCGGGATCTTGACGCCGTATTGCCTGGCCCCCCTCTCGCGGATCCCCTTGACGCCCAGCACCTGGATGTGAAACGCCCGGAAGACGATGAGACAGTAGACGCCTAAAAGCACACCGAGGATGATCCGGGCGCGGGGGTTCATTTCACCCGGATGATCCTTTCCGTCTTCGGATCCACCATGCCGAGCTGGCCCCGGGCGATCGCCTCGATGCGCGCGGGACTCCGGAGCGTCAGAATCTCGGTCTTCAGGAGCGCCTGCTCTTTCTGGAGAACCTGCTTCTCCTCGAGCGCGACCGAAACGCCGTAGCCGATCCGGTAGTACTTCCCCGACAGCCAGACGCTGAACAGAGCCACCGCGAGAAACAGGATGGCCAGCCCCATGAGTCCCCGTCTCCGGGAACTCGAGGGGAACACGGGCGCTTCCCGCCGGATTTCGGTGATCATGGCGATGCTGTTTCCGATCACGATCCTCCTCATCTCTTCCCTCCTACAAGGTTTTCCGGGCCGCACGCAGTTTGGCACTTGCGGCTCTCGGGTTCGTTGCTATTTCCGTATCTTCCGGAATTACCGGCTTGCGGGTGAGCAGGCGAAGCGTTGCTTCCGCGCCCGACGACTGTTCTCGGAACGACACCTTCACCATCCGATCCTCCAGCGAGTGAAAACTGATCACCGTCACCCTCCCGGCCGGGGCGAGATGAGAAGCAAAACGGTCGAGAAAGTCGGCAAGCGACTCGAGTTCCCGGTTTACGGCGATCCTGAGCGCCTGGAACACCCGGGTGGCGGGATGGATCGTCCTCGGCCACGCTTTCCGGGGGATGGCCGATTTGACCAGTTCCGCAAGCTGGGAGGTACGCTCGATCCGTTCCCTCTGCCGCTGCGCAACGAGGACACGCGCAATCCGCCGCGAATATCTCTCCTCCCCGAACCGGAAGAAGATGTCGGCCAGTTCCCTTTCGGTCGAACGCCGAAGGACCTCGCGCGCGCTGGGGCCGCTCGTCCCGGGATTCCGCCGCATGTCCAGGGGGCCGTCGCTGCGGAACGAGAACCCGCGGGAAGGATCGTCCAGCTGCGGGGAGGACATCCCCAGGTCGAGCAGTATCCCGTCGAACATTCTTCCGCCCGCCGCCTCGCGCAACCGGGCGAGGTCGGAGTAGTCGGACCCGACCATCCGGACCCAAGGAAACCCGCGGAGGCGCTCCGAAGCCATCGAAAGCATCGAAGGGTCGTCGTCGGCACAGACGAGAAGACCCTTGGGCCCTACTCTCTCCGCGATCTTTTCCGCGTGCCCGCCCGCACCCACGGTCCCGTCGAGGAATACCTCTCCGGAAACGGGGGCCAGCAATCCCAATGTCTGCTGTAAAAGAACGGGGACGTGACCGTTCGCCACACCCTATATCCCGAGGGAATCGATCTCCCGGACCAGTTCGGGATCCTCGAATCCTTCCTTCTCGAACCTGCTGACTTCCACATCCCATCGTTCCCGGTCCCAGATTTCGAACCGGTTCGGCATCCCGAGGATGACGACCTCCCTGTCGAGGCCCGCGTAGGACCGGAGCGAAGGGGGGATCAGAATGCGTCCCTGCTTGTCGGGCGTAACCTCGACGGCCCCTCCGACAAAAAACCGGACGAATGCGTTCTTCTTCTTATTGACGCTTGAGACCTTGCTGGCGAGCTTTTCCTCGATCCTTTCCCACTCCCCGGTGGGGTAGGCGTAAAGACACCCCGAGTAATTGGTGATTACGATGGTTTCCAGGCCCGTGTCGGAGAGCTGCTCCCGGAACCGGGAAGGGATGTTTACCCTTCCCTTGGGGTCGATGGTATATTCGAACCGTCCGCGGAAAATCATATAGGCCGCTTAACCCACCTTTCCCCACAATTACCCACTAGCGGCCATTCTATAGAACGTTTCCGGTGTGTCAAGCATTTTTATGGAAAATTCAAGCAGATGTTTTTGAACAAAAAAACGTTCTACCACAGGGAAGTACGCTGTTTTGGCAGGGGAAAAAGGATGAGGAGACCGTAAGCCGGGTTCTGTGCGCGGTTTCCCCCGCGTACGGCCATTTCTCTAGGACGGACGTTTCCGCCCGCCTCCAGCGACCTTGACCCGAGAGCTCCGGGCGGGCCGCCCTTCCTCCGCGTTCTTTTCCACGGAGTTGCCCTCCTATTCGGTCTTGCTCCGGGTGGGGTTTGCCATGCCGCGACGATCGCCCGCCGCGCGGTGAGCTCTTACCTCACCATTTCACCCTTACCGCCCGCCGTGGCGGGAGGCGGTGTCTTTTCTGTGGCGCTGTCCTCGGGGTCGCCCCCA
>DATHRT010000043.1:0-3221 GCA_035464915.1 Candidatus Limnocylindria bacterium | reverse complement strand
ACCCGGAAGACGGAGCGGGAGATTTTACTGAAATCGTTTGGTTTCTCCCCGTGAAGTTGCCCCGTTCATAAAGAAAAGGGATCGAGACGGGAATACATTCCTTGACAACTGTCCTGTATATCTATAGATTTACTAAAGTTTTGTAGCAATTCCCATTCATCGGTTTTATTTTAAGAAAACAACGTATAAATATTTCTTTATTCTCTGGAACTATTTGGGAAAAAAAGAAACGTTTATACCACAAGGAAATATAGGAATGGGTATCAATAAAAATTTTAAAATGTATTAGTAGCTTGCGAAGAAATAAAACGCTAGGAATACGGTATTGATATTGCAATAAATACTAATGATTTATGTCCACAAATAAAAAATGACAGATATGTCTTTTTTCATATGGTAGCGTTTGGCGCAACGGGGATGAATGCGTTGGATCCGGAAGACCGTAACGGATGGTCAAGACATCGGTGAAAATGGGATGGATCCTCAGAATGCTGAATATCAATCGGATGATGCGAGATGTACGATAGGATGCGCTGATGTCCCCTTTATCGAAAGCCATCTTGTTGGGCGTTCTCGTCGGGGTTTTCGGGCTGATCGCAAGTCCCTTTCGTTTCGTCCTTGGCATCGAGGAAAACACCGGCCTGGGCCTGCTGTTCAAGCTCCGGGGGGCAAGGCAGGCGCCCTCCGATGTCGTCGTCATCAGTATCGACCGGGAATCGTCCGAGCATCTTGACCTGCCGGACAATCCCGACAAGTGGCCCCGGTCTATCCACGCCCGGTTGACGGACACGCTGACCCGGGAAGGGGCCAGGGTCGTCTCCTTCGACGTGCATTTCATCGAGCCACGCATCCCCCGGGACGACATCCTCTTTGCCCGGGCGATGGGAAGGGCGGGCAACGTGGTCCTGACCGAGCCGCTTAAAGAGAAAGAGGTTCCCGTCCCCGGCGGGGGCGACTCCGGGGAAGCGAGTCACAACATCGTGCGCGTGGTGCCGCCGATCGAACTCTTCGCGAATACCGCAGTGGCCACCGCGCCCTTCACGCTGCCCCGCATCCCGTTCAAGGTGAACCGGTATTTCACGTTCGATCCCGGGGCGGGGGACTCGCCCGCCATGCCGGTCGTGATGCTCCAGCTCTTCGGGATGGACGCGTACGGGGAGTTCGTCCGTCTGCTGGAACGGGCGAGTCCGGACCAGGCGGGAAAACTTCCGGCGGATCGCGCCACGGCGATCAAGACCCTGGGCGTCAAGGGGCTGATCTGGAAGATCCGGGGGATCTTCGAGGGTGACCCGGCGCTGGCGGATCGGATGCAAAAGGAACTGGCCGGTGAACAGACGCTGTCGGAGGGTGGGGAAAAACGTCGGGTGATCGACGCCCTGATCAGAATGTACGGGGGCCCGAGGAACCGGTACATCAACTTCTACGGCCCCCCGGGCACGGTCACCACCATCCCGTATTACCAGGCGCTTGCGCTCCGTAACGGGATGCTGGGGGACAAACGGCTGGATTTGAAAGGCAAGGCCGTCTTCGTGGGACTCTCGGAGGTCCTGCTGGCGGAGCGCAAGGACAGTTTCTACACGGTCTTTTCGAAGGCCAACGGGACGTTCATCGCGGGTGTGGAGATTTCCGCCACCACGTTCGCGAACCTCCTGGCGGATGCTCCCGTAAAACCGATCGGCCTGCCCGCCCATATCACCATCCTTCTCGGGTGGGGGATCCTCTTGGGTGTACTTTCCCGCCGGTTCCAGATCGGAACGGCAGCGGCAAGCGTCGTGGGGCTTTGCATCCTGTACGTCCTTGTGGCGCGGTACCTCTTCGAGACCCACAACGAATGGCTTCCCATTGCCGTCCCCCTCTTTTTCCAGGCCCCGATCGCCTTTTTCGGGGCCGTGGTGTGGAACTATCACGACGCGAACAAGGAAAAGCAGAACATCAAAAGCGCCTTCGAGCACTACCTCCCCAAGGACGTCGTCGACCAGCTGTCGAAAGACGTTGCGCACATCCAGACCGGCGGCCGAGTCGTCTACGGGATCTGCCTGTTTTCGGACGCGGCGGAATACACTACGCTGTCCGAGATGATGGACCCCCACGAACTGGGAAAGTTCATGAACCGGTACTACGAGACGATGTTCCGACCGGTGAAGCGGCACGGCGGGTTCATCTCCGGGGTGATCGGGGACTCCATGCTGGCTTTGTGGGTGTCGGCGCACTCGGAAGCGGACCTGAGGGACAAGGCATGCTTCGCGGCGGTCGACATCAACAGGGAACTCCAGGCGTACGACGAGTCGTTCGAGGGGGTGAAGCTGAAAACCCGCATCGGCCTGCATTGCGGGCAGATCCTGCTTGGGCACATCGGGGCCATGGACTTTTACGAGTACACCCCGATGGGAGACATCGTCAACACGGCGTCGAGAATCGAGGGCCTCAACAAGTTCCTGGGGACGACGGTGCTCGTTTCGGGCGAGGTCTTCCATGAGATCGACGGCTACCTGGCAAGGGATTGCGGGTTGTTCCGGCTGAAAGGAAAAACTTCCCCTATCCGTCTTTATGAGTTACAATGCCGCCTGGAAGATTCGGAAGAAAACCAAAAAGACGCCTGTGCAATATTTTCTGAGGGCCTTGCGGCGTTCCAGGAAGGGGCCTGGGACGATGCGGAGGGGAAGTTTAAACGGGTGACCGAACTTCTGGGGGAAGACGGTCCTTCGCGATTTTATCTTAACCTTTGTCAAACATATCGGGAAAGTCCTCCTGGGCAGCCATGGGAGGGCGTGGTCTACATGGAGAAAAAGTAGCGAAACAAAGATTGTTGAACAGTTGAAGAAGAATTCGGCCAGCCTTAAGGAGGGAAGGTGATGAGACGAACTCTTTTTTGCGTTCAGGCGATCTTTCTCGCCTGCACGGTCCTCGCGATTGCGGCGACCCCCGGCATGTCAGCCGCAGCGACCTGCGAGAAATGGGCCGGGAAGGTGGTTTCGCTGCAGGGGACGGTGGAGGCCAAGATCGCGGGAGGGGCGGAGTGGCAACCGGTCAAGCAAAACGATACCTACTGCCCCGGCGACACGCTCCGGACGGGGAGGAGAAGCCGGGCGGAGGTCGCCCTCCAGAATCACCCGCTTCTGCGCCTGGACGAGAACAGCGCCATCACCTTCGGGGGGATGAAGGATGAACGGACCTCCCTGATCGACATGCTGAGCGGAGCCGCGCTCTTCTTCAGCCGGGTC
>DATHRT010000042.1:0-11230 GCA_035464915.1 Candidatus Limnocylindria bacterium | reverse complement strand
CCCGAGGAAGGGAACCGGATGCTCTCCTACCGGGAGCTGGCGCCGCGCCTGGTCGAATACCTCACGCGGATGAACTTCACCCACGTGGAGTTTCTCCCCGTGATGGAGCACCCGTTCTACGGCTCCTGGGGGTACCAGGTCACGGGGTTTTTCGCCCCCACCAGCCGGTACGGGACACCGCAGGATTTCATGTCCCTGGTCGACAGCCTGCACCGCCACGGCATCGGGGTGATCCTCGACTGGGTTCCTTCCCACTTCACCAAGGACGGCCACGGGCTGAACTACTTCGACGGGACCCACCTGTTCGAGCACGCCGATCCCCGGCAGGGGCATCACCCCGACTGGGACACGGAGATCTTCAACTACGGCCGCCGCGAGGTGCAGAGCTTCCTTCTTTCCAGCGCCTACTACTGGCTCGACGTATTCCACATCGACGGCCTGCGCGTGGACGCCGTGGCGTCGATGCTCTACCTCGACTATTCGCGAAAGGAAGGGGAGTGGATCCCGAACCAGTACGGCGGCAGGGAGAACATCGAGGCGATCGCATTCCTCCGGCGGTTCAGCGAGGAGGTCTACAAGGAACGCCCGGACATCATCACGATCGCGGAGGAGTCGACCGCATGGCCCATGGTCTCCCGCCCGACCTACCTCGGGGGATTGGGGTTCGGCATGAAATGGGACATGGGATGGATGCACGATACCCTCGTGTACATGGGACAGGACCCCGTGCACCGGAAATACCACCACAACAAGCTCTCCTTCCGGCTGGTCTACGCCTTCACGGAAAACTTCGTTCTCCCTCTCTCCCACGACGAGGTCGTCCACGGGAAAGGATCGCTCATCGACAAGATGCCCGGGGACACCTGGCAGAAGTTCGCCAACCTGCGCGTTCTCTACGGATACATGTACGGACAGCCGGGGAAGAAGCTCCTCTTCATGGGCGGGGAATTCGGCCAGTGGAGGGAGTGGAACCACGACAGCAGCCTCGACTGGCATCTCCTCGCGGATCCCTCGCACGCGGGTCTCTCCCGATGGGTGGAGGAGATCAACGCCCTTTACCGGAACGAGCCGGCGCTGCACGAGCTCGATTTTGATCCGGACGGATTCGAGTGGGTCGACTGCAACGATGGCGAGCAGAGCGTCCTGACGTTCCTGCGGAAGGGAAGATCCACGGAAGACATCTTCCTCGTCGCCTGCAACTTCACTCCCGTCCCCCGCCACAACTACCTCGTGGGAGTGCCCCGGGGAGGGTTCTGGCGGGAGGTGCGCAACAGCGACGCCCCGGAGTACGGCGGGAGCGGACAGGGGAACATCGGCGGTGTGGAGGCCGCGCCGATCTCCTCCCACGGCCGCCTGCACACGCTGACCATCGTCGTTCCCCCATTGGCAGCCGTGTTCTTCAAGAGCGAGGCGAAAAAAGGGTGAGAAAATCGTACCGGTTGGAACTGGGCGCGACTCCGCTCGGGGACGGCCGTTGCCGGTTTCTTGTCTATGCCCCGAAGGCCAAGAGGGTGGAAGTCCTCCTTCTTTCCCCGCGGGAGGCCACCGTGCCGCTCGATCGGATCGAGCGGGGGTACCATCGCGGGGTGGCAGAGGAAGCTCCGCCCGGCGCCCTTTACCGGTACCGCCTGGACGGGGAGATGGAGCGCCCCGATCCGGCCTCCCGGTACCAGCCCCAGGGGGTCCACGGCCCTTCCCAGGTCGTCGACCGGAACGCCTTTCGGTGGGAGGACGGGGAGTGGACCGGTCTTTCCCTCGAGAACTACATCCTCTACGAGATGCACGTGGGTACCTTCACCCCGGAAGGGACCTTCGAAGCCGTCATCCCCCGTCTGGACGCTCTCCGGGAACTCGGTGTCACGGCGCTCGAACTGATGCCGGTGGCCCAGTTCCCGGGGAACCGGAACTGGGGATACGACGGGGTGTACCCGTTCGCGGTGCAGGACAGCTACGGGGGCCCCGAGGGGCTCAAGAAACTCGTGAACGCCTGCCACCGCAGGGAGATGGCGGTCGTTCTCGACGTGGTCTACAACCACCTGGGACCCGAGGGGAACTATCTGGGAGCGTTCGGCCCCTACTTCACCGACAGGTACCGGACCCCTTGGGGGGCCGCGATCAACTTCGACGGCCCCCACAGCGACGAGGTCCGGCGGTACTTTATCGAAAACGCGCTGTGCTGGTTTACCGAATACCGCGTGGACGCCCTCCGGCTGGACGCGATCCACGGGATCATGGACGCAAGCGCCTATCCGTTTCTCGCGGAGCTGGGCGACACGGTACGGGATCTTGCCGAGCGGACCGAACGGAAGATGTACCTGATTCCGGAGAGCGACTTGAACGATGCGCGTGTGATCACCTCGAAGACGCATGGGGGGATGGGTCTGTCCGCCCAGTGGAACGACGACTTCCACCATGCTCTCCACACCGTGCTGACCGGGGAAAGGGGAGGGTATTACGAGGATTTCGGGAACCTCGAACATCTGGCCCAGGCGTATGCGGAAGGGTTCGTGTATTCGGGAGGCTACTCCTCCTACCGCAGCCGCCGGCACGGCAACTCGTCCCGGCACATTGCCGCCCGGCAGCTGGTCGTATTCTCGCAGAACCACGATCAGGTGGGGAACCGGCTGCATGGCGAGAGGCTGGCGACCCTGGTATCCTTCGAGGAGGTAAAGCTCGCCGCGGGGGCCGTTCTCCTCTCTCCCTTCCTTCCCCTCCTCTTCATGGGGGAGGAGTACGGGGAGACCGCGCCGTTCCTGTACTTCATCAGCCATTCCGACGAGAACCTCATCGAGGCTGTGCGCAATGGCCGCCGGGAGGAATTCGCCGCCTTTCAATGGGAGGGGGAGATCCCCGACCCGCAGGACGAGGCGACCTTTCTGCGTTCCCGGATCGACCACCGTCTGTGCGGAAGAGGGCACCACAAGACCCTGCTGGCGTTCTACCGGGAGCTTCTCCTGCTGCGAAAGGACCACCCGGTACTCTCCCGGCTGAGCAAGGAGGACATGGAGGTCATGGCCTTCGAGAGCGAGAAGGTGCTTTACGTCAGGCGATGGAAAGGAGCCGGCCAGACCGCGGTGTTCTTGCATTTCGGGTCCGCGCCGGTCTCCCTCGCGCTGCCCCTTCCCCCCGGCCGGTGGGAGAAACTCGTGGATTCCTCGGAGGATCGGTGGGGCGGAACCGGGAGCCCCCTTCCGGAGAGCGTGCGTTCGCACGGAAGCGTGTCGCTTCCCCTTACACCCAAGTCGTTCGTCCTGTTCTCGAAGACATAAGGAGCAACCATCAATGGAACGATACGTCTGCATCCATGCCCACTTCTACCAGCCTCCCCGGGAGAACCCGTGGCTCGAGGAGGTGGAGCTTCAGGACTCGGCCTATCCCTACCACGACTGGAACGAACGGATCACCGCCGAGAGCTACGCGTCCAACGCTGCCTCCCGCGTGATGGACGGAAACGGCAGGATCGTGAACATCGTCAACAACTACGCGAAGATCAGCTTCAACTTCGGTCCGACGCTTCTCTCCTGGATGCAGGACAAGGAACCGGCCGTCTACCGGGCGATCCTGGATGCGGACAGGGAGAGCCGGGAACATTTTTCGGGGCACGGCTCTGCCATCGCGCAGGCGTACAACCACATGATCCTCCCCCTGGCGAACAGCCGGGACAAGGTAACGCAGGTGCTCTGGGGAGTGCGTGATTTCAGGCATCGCTTCGGGCGGGAGCCGGAGGGGATGTGGCTCCCGGAGACCGCCGTCGACCTGGAGAGCCTGGATATCATGGCGAAGGAGGGGATCCGGTACGCGATCCTGGAACCGCACCAGGCGCACCGCGTTCGGAAGAAGGGAAGCCGTGAGTGGCAGGAGGTGACCGGGGGGCGCATCGACCCCAAGGTCCCCTACCTTCTCAAGCTTCCGTCGGGCCGCACGATCAGCGTCTTTTTTTACGACGGACCCGTCTCCCGGGCCGTTGCTTTCGAGGGACTGCTCGACAACGGGGAAGTCTTCGCCAAGCGCATCCTCGGAGCGCTTTCCGATTCCGCCGACGGCCGTTATCAGCTCGTCCACATCGCCACCGATGGAGAGAGCTACGGCCATCACCACAAGCACGGCGAGATGGCGCTCTCCTACGCGATCCACCATATTGAATCGAACGGGCTGGCCCGGATCACCAACTACGGCGAATTCCTCGAAAAGCACCCCCCGGCCCACGAGGTGGAGATCTACGAATACACATCCTGGAGTTGCTCCCATGGTGTCGAGCGGTGGCGGAGCGACTGCGGCTGCAACTCCGGCGGCCGCCCGGGATGGAACCAGGAGTGGCGCCGTCCGCTTCGGGAAGCTCTGGACTGGCTGCGGGAGAAGCTGGCTTCGGAATACGAGGAGAGGAGCCGGTCGCTCCTCCGGGACCCGTGGAGCGCCCGGGACGAATATATCGAAGTCATCCTCGACCGGTCGCAGGAAAGCCGGGAGCGGTTCTTCCGCAAGCACGCTGTCCGGAAACTTTCCGCAGAGGAGGAGACCACGGCGCTCAAGTTTCTCGAGCTTCAGCGCTACGCAATGATGATGTATACGAGCTGCGGCTGGTTCTTCGACGAACTCTCCGGAATCGAGACGACGCAGGTCCTCCAGTACGCGGGACGCGCCGTACAGCTGGCCCGGGAACTTTGGGAAGACGGCGTCGAAGACCGCTTCCTCTCCCTGCTCGAGTTCGCCAAGAGCAACCTCCCCGAGCACCGGGACGGACGCCACATCTACGAGAAGTTCGTGAAACCCGCCATGGTGGATCTGCACAAGGTGGGAGCGCACTACGCCGTGAGCTCCCTGTTCGAGAACTACGGCGACGAGGCGGAGATTTTCTGCTACCAGGTGGAGCGGGAAGATTACCGGCTTCTGCCCGCCGGCAGGAAGCGGCTTGCCCTGGGCAGGGCGAAAATAACCTCGGAGATCACCCGGGAATCGGCCGACGTCACCTTCGGGGTGCTCCATTTCGGGGACCACAACGTGAGCGGCGGCATCCGGGCGTACCAGGGGGAGGAGGCGTATAATTCCATGGCCGCGGAAATGTCCGAGATGTTCGCGGGCGCGGATTTTCCCGAAATCATCCGCGCCGTGGACCGGAACTTCGATGTGGGAGTATATTCCCTGAAACTCCTGTTCCGGGACGAGCAACGCAGGATTCTGGACATGATCCTGGCGGCGACCATGGCCGATATCGACGCCGTCTACCGCCAGCTCTACATGCAGAATGCCCCCCTCATGCGGTTCCTCTCGGACATCGGCTATCCCACGTCGAAGTCCTTCCACGTAGCGGCCGAACTGGCGCTGAACGGAGAGCTCAAGCGCGCTTTTCAGGCCGACCCCCTCGACATCGACGCGATCCGGGGGACCCTCTACGAGGCGGAGGGAGCGAAGGTAACCCTCGACGGGGCGGGTCTGGGGTACACCCTCCGGAAGACCATCGAGCGGATGATGGTCGCGTTCCAAGAGAACCCCGACGACATCGTCCTCCTTGGGCAAATCGACGCTGCGGTGGAGATGGGGAACTCCCTTCCCTTCGAGGTGACCTTCTGGAAAACCCAGAATCTCTACTGGGAGATGCTGGAGGCAGTTTTTACCAGGTACCGGTCCCGGGCCGCCATGGAGGACGAAAGCGCCGGGGAATGGGTCCGTCTCTTTTCCTCCCTGGGGGGGAAACTCTCCGTGGCTCTTCCGGAGGGGTGAGCGATGCCTTCTGCGCGGGTCCCCCTTACCACGTACCGGCTTCAGTTCCACGGCCGGTTCCGGTTCGAGCATGCCCGCGAGCTCGTTCCGTACCTCGAAACGCTCGGCGTAACCGATCTCTACGCGTCGCCGCTCCTGCAGGCGCGGAAGGGCAGTTCCCACGGGTACGACGTGACCGACCCCACCCGGCTGAACCCGGAGCTGGGAACGGAAGAGGAGTTCGACGCTTTGGTCGGGGCTCTCCGGGGACGGAGGATGGGACTCCTTTTGGACATCGTCCCCAACCATATGTCCGCCAGCAGCGAGAACCGCTGGTGGATGGACGTCCTGGAAAACGGTGCGGATTCCTCTTTCGCCCCGTTCTTCGACATCGACTGGCATTCACCGAAAAAAGCACTGGAGAAAAAGGTCCTCCTCCCGGTTCTCGGCGCCCCGTACGGGAGGGTCCTCGAAAACCGGGAGCTCGTCCTGCGGCTGGAAAAGGGGGGGATCTTCGTCCACTATCATGGAGTAAAACTTCCCCTCGCGCTGAAGTCGTGCGGACGGATCCTCGCGCACCGTATGGAAGTACTGGAGGAGAATTTCGGGCCGGAGCATCCGTCCTTCCGGGAACTGTGGGACCTGATCGCCGACATCGAACACCTGCCCGAACCGGCTCCGGCCGACCCCGCGAGGGCCGGTGAGCGGCTCCGGGTGGCGGAGGAGATCCGTGAGAAGCTCCTGCGGCTGTATCGGGACCGCGCCGAGATCCGGGCGCATATCGACGAAAATCTGCGGATTTTCCGGGGCGACAAGGGAGATCCGGGAAGTTTCGATCTCCTGGACCGCCTCCTGGCGGAGCAGGCCTACTGGCTCTCCTTCTGGCGCCTCGCAAACGAGGAGATCAACTACCGGCGATTCTTCGCGATCAGCGACCTCATCAGCGTAAGGGTGGAGGACCCCAAGGTGTTCGAGGCCTCCCATGCCCTCGTGTTGCGCCTGGTAAGGGAAGGGAAGGCCACGGGGTTGCGCGTGGACCACATCGACGGGCTCTACGACCCGATGGGGTACCTCGCCCAGCTTCGGAGCCGCCTGGCTTCGGAGAGGGGAAAGCGGCCGGCCTCCCCCTTCTACGTGGTGGTGGAGAAGATCCTCGCGGAGGGGGAGGACCTCCCCGCGGAGTGGCCGGTCCAAGGCACGACCGGGTACGACTTCCTGAATTTCGCAAACGGCGTCTTCGTAAGCGCCGGCGGAGCCCGTGCCCTCGGCGAGACGTACGCTCGTTTCCTCGGAGAGAGACAGGTCTTCGAGACCATGGTCTACGAGAAGAAGAAGATGGTCATGGAAACGCTATTCGCGGGGGAGATGCACTCCCTGGGGCAGCATCTCGGGAGGCTGGCGGAGCAGGACCGGTACGGCCGCGACCTTCCCCGGAAGGAGCTGCGGCAGGCTCTTGTCGAGGTGACCGCCTGCTTCTCCGTCTACCGGACCTACATCCGGGGGTTCGATATTTCGGCCCGGGACCGGCGGTACCTGGGGAGGGCTCTCAAGGAAGCGACCCGGCGGGGGGCCGAGGCGAGCGCTCCCGTCTTCGACTTTCTTCGGCGTGTTCTCCTTCTCGAAGGTCCCTCCATGGCGGCAGGGGAGCAAAGGGGGGAGTGGCTCCGCTTTCTCATGCGATGGCAGCAGTTTACGGGACCGATCATGGCGAAAGGGTACGAGGACACCGCCCTGTACGTCTACAACCGCCTCACCTCCTTGAACGAGGTGGGCGGAGAACCATCCGGGACGGGCGTCTCCCCGAGTACCTTCCACAAGCGCGCCGCAGGAATAGCCGCCCGCTGGCCGCAGACGATGAATGCCACGACCACCCACGACACGAAGCGGAGCGAGGACGTCCGGGCACGGATCAACGTCCTTTCCGAACTTCCGGAGGAGTGGGAGAAGCGCCTGCATCTGTGGAGCGACTGGAATCGGGAAAAGAAACAGGTGGTGGGCGGCAGGCCCGTTCCGGACCCCGGGGAGGAGATCCTGCTGTACCAGACGCTTCTTGGTGCCTGGCCCCTGGATCCCGGGGAGATGGAATCGTTCCCCGAGCGGATCCGCAGCTACATGATCAAGGCGGTCCGCGAGGCGAAGGTCCACACCCGGTGGATTCGTCCCAACCCGGAACATGAGCGTGCGGTGCGGGATTTCGTCACAGCGATATTGGCCGACGAGAACGGGGGACGGTTCCGGGAGGACTTCCTCGCGTTCCAGGCCAAGGTGGCCCACTTCGGAGCTCTGAACGCCCTGGCGCAGGTCCTGCTCAAGATCGCCTCCCCGGGGGTTCCCGACTTCTACCAGGGGGCGGAGCTGTGGGATTTGCGACTCGTCGACCCGGACAATCGGAGCCCCGTGGACTTCTCCTTGAGGAAACGCCTGCTTGCGGAACTTGCGGTACGGGAGGAGCAGGGGTTTTTCCCTCTTATCGAGGAACTCATCCCGGCCTGGAAGGACGGGCGGATCAAGCTCTTCCTCACCTGTCGCGCCCTCCGCTTCCGGCGCGAGCGGCGAGAGCTCTTTCTCTCGGGGGAGTACCATCCTCTTTCGGCATCCGGCGTAAACAAGGACCACGTTCTTGCGTTCGCGAGGAAACGCGAAGACGACTGGGCAGTTGCGGCCGTTCCCCGTCTCGTCACGCGGCTTTTGCCGCCGGGGGAATTTCCTCTCGGACAGAAGACCTGGGGGACGAAAAGCGGCCTCGTCCTTCCGGAGGGGGCGCCCGAGCGGTGGCGAAACGTATTCACGGGGGAGGAACTCCACCTCCCCCCGGGGAACAGGAAGAAGACCCTTCCCCTGCATACCGTGTTCCGGCACTTCCCCGTGGCGCTGCTCGCGAACATCACGAAATGATTGATTTTTCCGCAAAGGCCAGGGGGGCGATCGCCCGAAATCGATACCCCACGTTTTCTGCTTCTGGTACTATGCAGGGAATTCCGAACCGGGTGGGACCACCATGTGCCACAAAGAGAGTAGACGCAGGCCGCCGCTTTCCCCCATCATAAGCGGATGACGAAGAAAGACCCCCCCGTGACGAAGAAAGACCCTCCTGGGAGGAAGAAAGACCCTTCCGAGAAGGGAGCCCCTCCCCGCGGAACCGAGGAAGTCCGTTTAAGCCGGGAGATGTCCGCCTTCAGCGTCACGATGATCGGCGTCGGGGCGATGATCGGGGCGGGGATCTTCGTGCTGACCGGGATCGCCGCGGGGGTGGCCGGGCCGGGATTGATCCTCGCATTCGCGCTCAACGGCGTGGTGACGCTGTTCACCGCGATGGCGTACGCGGAGCTGGGTTCGTGCTTCCACGACGCGGGCGGCGGGTATCTCTGGGTGAAAAGCTCCCTCCCCCACCCGAACGGGTTCCTCTCCGGCTGGATGTCCTGGTTCGCCCACGCGGTGGCGTGCTCCCTCTACGCCCTGGGATTCGGCGCCTATTTCGGACACGTGCTCGAGGGGTTCGGCCTCCATATCCCCGTCATCCCGTACTTCTCCGTCGAGAAGACCCTCGCCGTGTTCGCCTGCCTGATCTTCGCCTACATCAACTTCCGGGGGGCCTCCGAGACGGGGAAGGCGGGAAACATCGTCACTCTCTCCAAGGTGATCGTCATCCTCCTGTTTATCGGTTTCGGTCTCTGGGCCATGCGGGGGATGCCGGCGTGGAAGGGGAACTTCGACCCCTTCCTGCCCATGGGGTTCGGTGCGGTCTTCAGCGCCATGGGACTCACCTTCATCGCCTTCCAGGGGTACGAAGTCATCGCCCAGTGCAGCGAGGAGGTGATGGACCCCACGCGGAACATCCCCCGGGCGATCTTCTATGCCCTTCTGATCGTCATCCCGATCTACCTGCTGGTCGCCTTCGTCGCGATCGGCGCCATCCACGGGGAGGGGATGCCCAACTGGCAGTTCCTCGGAAAGATGAAGGAGCTGGCGATCGTCGAGGCGGCCCGGCAGTTCGCGCCCGGTGGCGGGGTCGTGCTGCTCATCGGGGGGCTGCTTTCGACGGCGAGCGCCCTGCTGGCCACGGTCTACTCCTCCTCCCGGGTGGCGTTTGCGATGGCGCGGGACCACAACCTTCCCGCCTTCCTCATGAAGGTCCACCCCGAGAAGAAGACCCCCCACCTCGCCATCGTCGCCTCGGTGGTGATCGTCATCTTCATGGCGCTTGCCCTCCCGATCGAGGACGTGGCGAGCGCCGCGGACATCATGTTCCTCCTCGTCTTCCTCCAGGTGAACGTGACCCTCATCCGGATGCGCAAGACCCACCCGAACCTGAAGCGCGGATTCCGGGTCCCGATGGTCCCCCTCATTCCCGCCCTCGGGATCGTCACGCAGCTGTTCATCGCTGTGTACATGTTCGTTTACAGCCCTGCGGCCTGGTTCTCCACGGCCGGGTGGATTGTCATCGGATTCGCGGTGTACAAGCTCTACGCCTCCAAGACCGAGGCGGAGGCCCTCTCGGTGATCGCGCTCGCGGAGGCGGAGATGGCCAGGAAGGACTACCGGGTTCTCGTGGTTCCCTTCCAGCAGGTGCACGTGCGCCCCCTCATGCGCATCGCCTGCTCGCTCGCGAAGAACTACGAGGGGGAGGTTACCGCGCTCTCCGTGATCGAGGCCCCCCCGAAAGTTCCCCTGAGCCGTTATTCCAGCGGCGTCCAGGAGGCGCGGACCCTCCTGCGACTGGGGGAAAACATCGCGGACGAAGCGAAGGTGGCGTTCACCCGGTTGGTCAAGATTTCCCACCGTCTCTCCTACGGGATCCTGGAGACGGCCCGCGAGGAGAAGAGCAATTTCATCCTCCTGGGCCCTATGACGCAGGGGGAGGGGGGGGTGATGGACCAGTTGAAGGAGATCGTCCTCCTCAACGTCCTGGAGCACGCCCCGTGCAATGTGGCCATCTACCGCGGTGAGCTCCTGACCGAGGTCAAGCGGGTCCTTTTGTCGGTGGAGGACACGCCGTCCTGCCGGCTGGCCGTGAACATCGCCCCCGCCCTTTCCGAGGAGCTGAAAGCCCCCGTCGCGCTCCTCCGGATCGTTTCCGATTCCGCCCCCAAGGGGGAGGAGCAGAACGTCGCCGCCTGGATGGAGGAGGTGACGAAGGACCTCCCCTTCCGCCTTCCCGTTGACAAGATCGTGGTCCGGTCGAAGGAGGCCGCGAAGAGCATTATCGAACAGGTGAGGGAGACGGACTTTCTCCTGATGGGGGCCTCCCGGCATGCGGGCCGCATCTCCGCGCTCTTCGGTCCCGATGTCACGGAGGAGGTGATCAAAAGCGCCTGCGTCCCCCTCCTCCTCCTCAAGCGGTACCAGCCGCAGAAATCGTCCCGGCTCTCCGGAATCCTCACCGGGAGATAAGGAGATCCTATGCGCGAACATACCCTCCTGCACCCCATCGAGACCATGCTGGAGAGGATCTGGGAGTTCCTCCCCAACTTCATCGCGGCGGTCCTGGTCTTCCTCGTGGGCGTCGCCATCGCGCTTGGTGTCCGGTACCTCG
>DATHRT010000041.1:0-9846 GCA_035464915.1 Candidatus Limnocylindria bacterium | reverse complement strand
TCCTACGCGATCGCCATCGTGCTGCCGATCGTGGGGACCTTTTTCCTGGGATTCGGGATCCTGGAAGATTCCGGCTATCTTCCCCGCCTCGCGGTCATGGTGGACCGGATCTTCAAGAAGATCGGCTGCAACGGGAAAGCGGTGCTCCCCATGATATTGGGCCTCGGCTGCGACACCATGGCCACTCTTACGACCCGTATCCTGGAGACCCGGAAGGAACGCCTGATCGTAACCCTACTTCTCGCCCTCGGAATCCCGTGCTCCGCACAGCTCGGCGTCATCCTGGGGATGCTCTCGGACATCGGCCTCGCCGCGACGGTCGTGTGGGTGGGCATCATCATCGGGGTGATCCTTCTGGTCGGCTATCTTGCCTCCAAGGTGATCCCGGGCGATCCATCCGACTTCATCCTCGAGATTCCGCCTATCCGGGTTCCGCAACTTTCCAACCTCGGCATCAAGACGATGGCCCGCATCGAATGGTATCTTCGGGAGGCTGTTCCCCTCTTCGTGATCGGTACCCTTATCCTTTTCGTCGCCGATCGAATGGGATGGCTCCTGTATATGCAGAAAGTGGCGGAGCCGGTTGTCGTCGGGGCGCTGAACCTGCCCCCCAAAACCACCGAGGCCTTCCTGATCGGGTTCCTGCGGCGGGATTACGGAGCCGCGGGGCTGTTCGACATGTCACGCGCGGGGCTTCTGACCCCCCTCCAGGTAGTCGTGAGCCTCGTTACGATCACCCTCTTCATCCCCTGCCTCGCGAATTTTCTCGTCATCATCAAGGAGCAGGGAGCAAAGGTGGCGGCGGGGATGGCGGCGTTCATCTTCCCCTTCGCCGTAATCGTCGGGGCGGTTGTCAATTTCGCCTCCCGCGCCCTCGGCGTCCATTTCTAGGGCGGAGCGGGGATGACGTCTTGATAATCCGGTGCCCTCTTTGCCAATATGAGATTGACACCGATGATCGCGGTTGTCATACGGGGTGCCCCTTGGGGAAGAACTGCTCCCTCGTGTGTTGTCCACGCTGCCATTATTCCTTCCCCGTGCCCGAGTCAAAGGTGGTGAATTTCGTACGATCCCTATTTTCGAAAGGATCACGGCAATGACGGAATACGCACAGGACGAAATCCTCGAGCTGGTTTGGACCCTCCGGGAGGAAGGGAGTGCCACCCGGGCTCAGCTCCTCCGGAGGACGGAAGAGGAACAACCGGAGAAGCTCATAGAAGAACTTTCCTCCGTGGGGCTGCTGGAAGCATCGGGCGATGAGGTCAGGCTCACCAAGCCGGGGGAAGAGCGTGCGCGGGTCATCATACGAAGACACCGTCTGGCGGAGGTGCTGCTCAACAACCTTTTCGATCTCGACAACATCCAGGTGGAGAGCACCGCCTGCAAATTCGAGCATATCCTCACCAAGCCGGTGACGGAAAGCGTTTGTACCTTCCTGGGGCATCCTCCGGTCTGCCCGCACGGCAAGCCCATTCCCCGGGGGGAGTGCTGCGACAAGATCCGCACCGAGATCAAGCCGCTTGTGACCCGCCTGTCCGATGCCGTGCTGGGCGAGGTAGTCCGGATCGTGTTCATCACTCCGAAGTCCAGGAAGCGTCTCGAAAAACTGAGCTCCCTGGGGATCGTTCCCGGAAGCTGTATTCGGCTCCTTCAGAAAAATCCCTCCTTCGTCATGGAAATCGGGGAGACCACCGTCGCCGTCGACAAGGACATCACGGATGAGATTTACGTCAAGCGGACGTAAATTCCTCTCCCTCCTTCTGTCCTTGATACTCCTCCGGAGCACGGGAGCGGTCCCTCCCGTGCTGGCGGAAGTACCTCCCGAGCCCTGTATCCTGCTGAAACTGTCTGCCGTTACGATTCCCGCCAATACGGTGAAATCCGGACTGGGAGAAATGGAGGGCCTGTTGGAGAAGGGTCTCCACATCCGCTGGGTGGCGCCCGTACCGGCTGATGAAGCCGGGCAGGAAGGGGAAGAGGAGTTTCCCGTTGCCGACGGTAAGGCCCTCGAGGCGATTTCGGCCGCCCTGGGGGAAGCGATCCGTCACATGGACAGGATGGAAACGAAAGAGGCGGCCGAGGAACTTTCCGAGGCGGAAAGGCTCGCGCGCTCTTTCCGTTTCGGCGACACGACGCGCCCATACCTCGCGGAGGTGTTCCTCCGGTGGGGAATCTTGTCCCTGTGGGAAGGGGAGGCCGGGAAAGCGGAAGAGATGCTCGCGCGCTCCCGGATTCTGCGTCCGGAATTCGATCCGGATCCGGCGATGTTTTCCCCCCTGTTCCTGGAGGCATGGAAGCGCTCCGGCGAGCGACCCCCTCCCCAAGCGGAACTCCTGGTTACCTCCCTCCCCCCGGGAGCGAGAATCTACCGGAACGGTGAGGAAGTCGGGACCACGCCGGCGCGGGTCCGGATTTCCGAGCCGGGTCATTTACGGATACAAGTTCTTGCCGAAGGATACCTGCGAAGCGAGTGGGCGGGACAGATGCTTCCGGGGGATTCCGACGCGCTGGAGTTTCCCCTTGTTCGGGACAGGAACGCGGCCCTGGCAGAGATGCTTTCCTCGTCCCCAGACGGGAAAGAGGCGGGTCCCTTATTGTCCCGGATGATCGTCGAAACGGGTGCGATGAGAGTGGCCCTCCTTCTGCTTGCGCAGGGGGAGGAAGGTCCGGTGATGAGCGTCCTATCCCTTACGCAGGGGGAAGAGGAACCGGTTTTTCTGGGGACGGTCCCATGGCCCGAAGGCGGGGAAGGATACGACCCTGTCGCCGCAACTACCGTGGAAATGCTGAAAAGCGCAGGATGGCCGGCACAAACCGGCACGGATACGGCAAAGGCTCCGTGGTACCATAAATGGTGGTTCTGGACGCTGGTGGGAGTGGCCGCCGCAGGCGTAGCGGTGGGCATCGGGGGAGGCGGTGGCGGAGGAGATTCGGGAAGCTCCACGGGAACCATCGAAGTGAATTTCTAGAAGGGAAGATCTCCCTTTGGGCCGTCCATGACATCTTTACCAAACGGAGCAGCGATCGGGGTCATCGGCGCTGGCCCGGCCGGCACGTTTTTCGCCCTTCATCTTCTCGGGTGCCTCAGGGAATCGGGGCGATCCGCCCGGATTACCCTGTTTGACCGCAGAACATTCGATAATTCAGGTCCGTCCGGGTGCAACATGTGCGCCGGAGCGATCGGCGTCGAGATGGTGAGGAAGATGGAACGCCTCGGGCTGCCCCTGGAGGAAAGGGTTATTCGGCGGATCGCGGACGGGTACGAGATCCACGGCAGGGACATTTCGGCGAACATCGTGAATCCCGGGCGCGGAACGATCTATACCGTGTTCCGGGGCGGGGGCCCGGTTGCGGACGGGGGGGATAGGAAAAGCTTCGACCAGTTCCTGCTCGACGCGACGATCGCCAGGGGAGCGGAGTTCGTTCATGAGCGGGTGGAAAGCGTAGAACGGATTCCTTCCGGTTTCCGCGTGGGGACAGTCGAAGGTCAGGCCCGGGACTTCGCATTCCTCGTGGGGGCGTTCGGCGTCAACAGCGTAATTACACGGAAGCTGGCGCCCGGGTACGTTCCCCCCCGGACGTGGCATACCGTCCAGGCCGAGGTGCCGGCGGAAAACAAATTCATCGTGGAAAGGCTTCGGAACCGTATTCACATCATCCCCGCATGGGGGAAAGCGATCCGGTTTCTCGCGATCACTCCAAAAGACGACTTCCTCACAGTAACGGGAATCGGCGAACACGTCCGGATCGCGGATCTCGAACGGGAACGGGTGGAGAATCCGGTCCTTTCCGGGCTGCTCCCTCCCGGCGCGAAAGTCCTGTGCCACTGTCACCCGAAAGTGCCTGTCGGCATCGGTAAACATCCCTTTGCGGAGCGCGTCGCTATCGTGGGGGACGCGTTCATCTCGAGATACCTGAAAAACGGTATCGAGTCCTCCTACGACACCTCCCGCATACTGGCAGAGGGAATCGTACGGTTCGGCATTTCGGCAAAGGCATTGAGGGAACATTTCTATCGCCCGTGCATCCGGCAATTCCGCTATGATAACGTCTGGGGAAAGGCGCTTTTCGGAATCTATGAAGGAATTCTCCGTAAGGGGCGGCTCTCGGACGCCTTCCTCAGGTGCGTGACCACCAACGCAGCGGCGGAAAAGGGATCACAGGCCCATATCCTGTGGTCGGTTTTCGCCGGGGATGCGCCCTACCGGGAAATTGCGAGAGAGGCATTTACTCCCCGGTCCCTGTACGAACTGTCCAGGAGTGCTCTTTTTGGGTGAGGCCGGCATGGATCAGGGAAAAAATTTGTCGCTGAGGAAGCGCTGGCCGTTTCTGGTTGTCGGCGGCATGCTCCTGTTCGCCTTCCTGTACTCCTTGTTCGGGGAAGTGGGCATCATAAGCACCCTTGATCTTCGCACAAAGCAGAAGCGGCTTATCGCCGAGAACAGCAGGCTCCGCGCGGAAAACGAGCAGTTGCGGGAGGAGGTGGAAAAACTGCGCTCCAACCCTTCGTACATCGAAGAGATCGCTCGCAGGGAGCTCGGACTCATGGGAAAGAAGGAAATCGTCATCCCACTCGACCGGAAAAAGGATGCAGCTTCCCCTACTGCCCCCGTCGGCGGAACGAACCGCCCGTAAATATTTCCTTCCCGCCCTGGGGTTCCTTCATCTCTTGTTGTTCTCCGTCTTTCGGTTCGGAGTTCTGCGGGACGCGGCAACGGGCTGGACGACCTCGGCATTCGTCACGGCGGGGTTCCTTCTTTTCCGCGACCTGGCGACCTCCCGGAGGGAGAACCGCGTTCCCGACGTGCTCTCCCAGGTGGCATGGGGTGCCGCGGCCCTTCTTGAGCTTCATGCCCTGTCTCCCGGGGTATCCTCCTCCCGCCTGGTTCCCGCCGTTCTTTTCCCTGCGTTCTCCTTCCTTCTCCCCGCACTTCCCGCCGGCGTATATGCTATTGCCTCGCTCGCATGGCTCGTCTGGTCTCCCTACGCCGGGTTTGCGGGAGGAGAGACGTTCTCCTCTATCGCGGCGATGGCGGCCTTGGGAACGGTGACGGGGCGTTACGTCCGAACCAGGCTGGCTCCGGGAACGGAGGGGATCCTCTCCCGGAAGCCGGTCGGACCGGGTGCGTCCCTCGTTGTTTCGCCGGAGAAGCCGGACGAAAACGGTGGGACGGAAAACCACGGGTCGTGGAAGGGGGAAGACCTACTCGCAATGCGGGAGGTGGAACTGGAGGAAGGAATCCAGAGGGTTCTCGAAGGGATTTTCCCGATCGCCGGGGCTGATCGGATCCTGTATGTCTCATCTTCCCACCGTAAGGGAAGCCCCCTTGTTGTGAGACACGTTACGCCGCCGGGAAAGGGGGGTCCGCCATTCTTTCCGGAAATACCGGAGACCTACGTCCCCCTGCGGGAAGCGATGATCTTCCGCCGGGTATTTTTCGCGGAAGGGGAGGAATCTTCCCGGTGGGGGCTTTCAAGCGACGGAAGAAGGGAGCAGCCTTCAGGGGTCGCTGCTGTCCCTGTCATCTGCGAGGGGATGGAGGAGGGAGGGATCCTTGCGTTCCGGTTCGGAGAGGGCAGATGGACGGAACCGGTCGCACCGGCACTGGAGATGGGAGCGTTTTTCATCGCCAGGGAGATCGTCGGAACGCGTCGCGGATACCGGAATGACAGGTTTCTTGAAAGACAGATCGGTTTTTCCCGCCTCGCCAAGACGATCGCGGAGGCGGCGGAGAAGGTCGGGGAGGCCGGAGCCGAGAGTGCATCGCCGCGCCGTGTGGTCTACAAAACGGCCGCGGAGCAGATCCGGTTGCAGCTCCGGGCCGACCGGGTCTTGCTGGTGGAGGCGGACGAGAGGAAGATGCGTGGACGAGTGGTGTGGGAGACAACGCAGGAAAAGGAAGAGGAAGCGACTTACGGAGGGCAGGAGGAGAGCCCATGGGTGAAACTTGCCGGGACATATGCCGAGTGGGTGCTGAAGAATAACGTGCACAGGATTTTCTCCGGCATCAGGGCGTTGCCCGGGAAACACCCTATTCTTCCCGGGAAGTGGGAGAGGGAGGACGAGGATGCCTTCCTACTCGTTCCCGTGGCTGGTGCCGGGGGGTTTCGCGGAATTCTCGTGTGCACCTCCCGGGAGGATCGCAGCTACCAAAAGAGGGACGCGGAGATGGTCAGGGAGGTCCTCACGATCATGCGTATGGGGATATCCCATGCGCTTCAGATCGAGACGCTGGAGGAACGGGCCACCAGTGACGGGCTGACGGGTCTCCTGAACCAGAAGACGTTCCGGCAGCGGCTGACGAATGTCCTGTCGAGGCTCGATACCCGGTACGAAGGCGCCGTAATCATGGCCGACATCGATCATTTCAAACGCGTAAACGACACATACGGACATCCGGCCGGCGACGAAGTCCTCAGGAAGACAGCGAAAATCGTACAGAAAACGATACGGAAGGCGGATATGGCTGCGAGGTACGGAGGAGAGGAGTTCGTCATCTACCTCCATCACGCGGACCGGGCCAAGGCGGTCCAGGTGGCGGAACGGCTGCGGCTCGTCATCGAACAGACGAGGTTCGATTTCGGTGAAAAGGATATCGGGGTAACCGCATCCATGGGGATCGCTTGCTACCCGTCCGACGGCAGAGAAAGCCGGGAGCTCCTGGCACACGCCGACGAAGCCCTGTACCGTTCGAAACAGGAGGGGAGAAACCGCACGACATTGTACCGGGAACCATCCTGACATTCGTACATTCGATGCTGTTTATTGACAGCGCATTTCCCCCTGTGGTATGGCAAAGGCAAACCGAAGCACAGGGGAGGTTTTCGTCGATGAGGCGCACCGGGACGGTGAAGTGGTTCAATGAGACGAAGGGGTACGGGTTCATCGAGCAGGAGGGAGACAAGGATGTCTTCGTCCATTACTCGGCGATACGAATGGATGGGTACAGGACGCTCCGGGAGGGCCAGCCGGTCGAGTACACCATTATGGAAACCCCGAAAGGGCTTCAGGCGGCCGAGGTCGTTTGCATGCAGTGACCCCGGGGGCGGGAATCTTCCCGGAAGCCACTCGTAAGCCCCGCCCTTCGGCGGGGTGTTTTTTTTTCGGCACCGACCGGGAAACAGATACCGGCGGACCGGGGGGAGGCGTCCCCCTCTCTCCTTCTCCGTGCAGAGAGCGCGTTAGTCGTTGACTTCCCTCTCTCCTGGCTATAACGTATTACCTTTAAAGTCATTTTTGCATTTTTGGGGAGTCTGTTGGACGTCCGCAGAATCACCGAATCCCTCATCCAGTCAGGAATAAAACGGAAATTGGAAGAATGGGGGGTTCCGGGGGAGTTCCCCGTTTCGGTGGAGATCCCGAAACAGGAGGAGCACGGGGATTTCGCCACGAATGCCGCCCTGCAACTGGGGGCGCATCTGAAGAAAAACCCCAGGGAGGTCGCGATGGACCTCCTTGATTCCATTCGGAGAGAGGACGGAAAAGGGTGGTTCCGGGATCTTTCCGTGGCCGGGCCCGGGTTTATCAATATTGTGCTTTCCGATGACGCATGGCGGGAGGGCCTGGCCGCCGCCCTGGAAAAGGGGGAACGATTCGGAGCAGCTTCGCCGGGGAAAGGGGAAAGGGTGCTCCTCGAATTCGTCTCGGCGAATCCTACCGGCCCTCTCCATGTGGGGCACGGTCGGGGAGCGGTTGTAGGGGATGCGCTGGCGAGAATCCTTGCCTTTACCGGATGCGAGGTAACGACAGAATATTACGTAAACGATGTCGGGAACCAGATCGACAACCTGGGAAAATCTTTCTACGTCCGGTATCTGCAACTATTCGGAAAAGAGGCAAGGTTGCCGGAGGACGGGTACCGCGGGGAGTACCTGGTCGAAATCGCCCGGGAGTTTCGCGAAGAGGTGGGAGACCGATACCTGGCAGTCACGGAGGAGGAGGCGTTCCCCATTTTCCGTAGGGTTGCCTGCGACCGTATTCTCGACGGAATACGGAAAGACCTCGACGCGTTTCACGTGCATTTCGATCGCTGGTTCCGGGAGCGGAGCCTGCATGAAAGCGGCGCCGTTGACGACGTCGTCGGCGATTTGCGCGACCGCGGGCAACTGTACGAGGCGGGGGGAGCGGTGTACTTCAAGAGTGAATCCCACGGGGACGAGAAAGACCGCGTTCTCGTGCGCGCAGACGGCCGGACGACCTATTTCGCCTCCGACCTCGCCTACCATCGCGCGAAGTTCCGTCAGGAATTCTCGAGGGTGGTAGACATTTGGGGCGCCGACCACCACGGGTATGCTCCCAGGATCTCCGCTGCGCTCAAGGGACTCGGAGTAGACGACAGCCGGCTCGAGATCCTGCTCGTACAGTTCGTATCCCTGATCAGGGACGGGAAAATGGTTTCCATGTCCACACGAACTGGAAAGTTTACAACATTACGTGAAGTGATGGATGAGGTCGGAGTCGACGCGGCGCGCTTCTTTTTTTTGCTCCGAAGTTTCCATTCTCATCTGGAATTCGATCTCACCCTGGCCAAGACGCAGTCGAGCGAGAACCCCGTGTATTACATACAATACGTGCACGCAAGGATCTGCAGCATCTTCCGGGAGGCTGCCGAGCGGGGAATCGTTCTGTCGGTTACACCGCCCTTGTCCGTCCTTTCCTTGCCGGACGAGACGAACCTGATGAAGAAAGTGGCGCGATTTCCCGATGTCGTCGCAGAATCCGCACGGGCGAGGGAACCGCACCGGATCCCCTTCTACCTGCTTGATCTGGCACGCGAATTTCATGCGTTTTACCACAACCACAGATTTCTCGGAGAGACTGCCGAACGCACCCAGGGGAGGCTGGCTCTCGCGACAGCGGTCCGGAACGTCGTCGCCACCGGCCTCTCCCTGATCGGTGTCTCGGCGCCGGAGCGAATGTGAGATATCTCTACAACAAGAAACGGGGATTTCGCAGCACCGAAGGGGAAAGATTCCAGTTCGCCTTCTTTGTGGTCGGGGCGATCGTACTGCTTGCCGCGGCATTCGTCATCGGGATCCAGGTCGGCCGAGTCGTGGAGAAGAATGCGGAGCAGCGCAGAAACGAGGCGAACAGGCTGGAGGGGCCGATCGAAATCGCCAAGGAAGCCGAATCGGAGATCCGCAAGGATCTCGGGGTATTTTCGGAAGAGGCGGGTAACGTTCCTTCCGTACCCCCGCCCAGTGCCGGCGAACACCTGAACGAGACCGAAAAAAGCGTCACCTTCCGCGAGACCCTGGCAAAGAAAGACCCCGATCCCATCCTCCTTGTCCGCCCCACCCCGACGCAAAAAGAGCCCAAGCGGACCGCGACGGCGAAGACCACACCCAAAGGAACCCTGATGGTGCAGGTGGCCGCGTTCCGCGACAGGGCGGCGGCCGAGGCATTCCGGAAGCGGCTGCAAAAAGACGGATTCCAGGCGGACATGGTAACGAAGGGAGGCTTCCACAAGGTTGTTGTCGGTCCGTATCCGGACCGGGAGGCGGCAAACCGCGCGATCAGGAAGCTGAAGTCCGAATGGAAGGTGAATTCTTTCCTGGTCCGGAGATGAAGCAACGATGAAGACGAAGCCCCCAGAGGAGGTCTTCCTTGCGCAGGCGGGTCCCGGGTCGGTCATCCCCGTCTGGCAGGAGTTCCACGCGGATCTGGAAACGCCGGTGTCGGCATACCTGAAAATCGCGGCCCGGTTCCCGGACGACCATTTTCTCCTGGAAAGCGTCGAGGGAGGGGAGAAATGGGCCCGGTATTCTTTCATCGGCTTCGACCCGTACATCCGGTTCCGCATCGACAGGAACACGGTGACGATAACCAGGGGCGGAAAATCCGAA
>DATHRT010000040.1:0-1718 GCA_035464915.1 Candidatus Limnocylindria bacterium | reverse complement strand
ATGAACAGGACGACCACCGCGCCCGCGTAGACGATGACCTGGATCGCCGCGAGGAAGTGCGCCTGCCGGAGGGCGAAGAGGGCCGCGACGGCAAAAAGGGTGAGGATCAGGTAGAGCGCGGAGGCCATCGGGTGCCGCCGCGTGACCACCATGATCGCGCCGCCCACCGAGATCGCGCCGAATATGGCGAACAGGATCTGTTCCATCTCTCCCCTACTTTTCCAGCAGCATGTCGATCGTGAAGATGAGCTTCTCCCTCGTGAAATCCGGGGGCGTGAACCAGCCCGTGTCCATCCGGATCGCGTCGCAGGGGCACGCTTCGACGCAATGCCCGCAGAAGACGCACCGGAGCATGTCGATGTCGAACCGCACCGGATACTTCTCGACCTTCGGGTCGGGGGATTCTCCCGCCACGATGGTGATGCACACCGCGGGGCACGCCGTGGAGCAGCAGAAGCACGCCACGCACCGGGGCGTCCCGTCGGGCCGCTTCATCAGCCGGTGCAGACCGCGGTACCTAGGGGGCATCACCCGCCGCACCTCGGGGTACTCCATCGTGGCGATGTTCTCCTGGTGCCGTATGTTGCGCAGGAGATGCCCGATCGTCACTCCGAGCCCCTTCACGATCTCCAGGAGGTAGAGGCTCTCCCCCCCGGACATCTTCCGGGGCCGGGCGACCTTTTTCACACCGATCGTCATCGTCGTTTCACCCGCCTCCGCCCACCAGGAGCAGGACAAGCCCCGTCACGAAGATGTTCGCCAGCGACAGGGGGAGCAGGACCTTCCAACCCAGCCGCATCACCTGGTCGTACCGGAACCGGGGGATCGTCCAACGGACCCAGATGAAGAGCCAGGCGAAGAAGAGCATTTTCCCCACGAACGCCCCGATCCGCAGGAGGAGCACCAGGGCGCCGGGGAGCCCGAAGGAAATTCCCCCGGGGAGCAGGAAGCCGGAGTCCGCCAGGTAGGGGAACTGCCAGCCGCCGAAAAAGAGCGTCGCGATCAGGGCCGAGCCGACCACCATGTGGATGTACTCGGCCATGAAGAAGATCGAGAACTTGAAGGAACCGTACTCCGTGTGAAACCCCGCGACGATCTCCGATTCTCCCTCCGGCAGGTCGAAGGGGGTCCGGCTCGCCTCCGCGTAGACCGCCACGAGGAAGAGGAGAAAGCCGAGCGGCTGCAGGAACACGCCCCACTTCGGTACGATCCCCCACAGGAGTTCCCCCTGCGAGGCCACCATATCCGAGAGCCGGACCGACCGGAAGACCATCACCAGTCCGATGAGGGAGAGTCCCAGGGAGACCTCGTAGGAGATCATCTGCGCCGAGGAGCGCAAGCCCCCCAGGAGCGGATACTTGCTGTTGGAGGCCCATCCCGCGAGGATTACGCCGTAGACCGACATTCCCGAGATGGCGAAGATGTAGAGAATGCCCACGTTCAAGTCCGCCACCTGCAGTGCGACCGGGCGTCCCGCGATCACGACAGGCGGCCCGAAAGGGATGACCGCGAAGGTCATCAGCGCGGGGGCCAGGGCGAACATCGGCGCCATCTGATAGAAGAGCCGGTGAGCGTGGTCCGGGATGAAGTCCTCCTTGAACAGGAGCTTGAGCGCGTCGGCGAGCGGATGGAACAGCCCTCCAAGGGTCAGCCCCAGGATCTTCGCCCGGTTGGGCCCGCGGCGGTCCTGGATGTAGGCCGCCCCCTTGCGCTCCGCC
>DATHRT010000039.1:0-22444 GCA_035464915.1 Candidatus Limnocylindria bacterium | reverse complement strand
GCGATCTCGGCCAGGTCCCGGATCATCGACTCCACGTCCCGTCCGACATACCCTACCTCGGTGAATTTGGAGGCCTCGACCTTGACAAACGGGGCCTGGGCCAGACGCGCGAGGCGTCGCGCGATCTCGGTTTTTCCCACGCCGGTCGGTCCCACCATGATGATGTTCTTCGGAGCGATCTCCTCCCGGAGTTCCTCGGGGACCTGCATTCGTCTCCATCGGTTCCGCAGGGCGATGGCGACAGCGCGCTTCGCCTTCTGTTGGCCCACGATGAAGCGGTCCAGTTCCGCGACGATCTCGCGGGGAACCATCGGTTGGCCGCCCGGCAACTCCGGCTTCCTCTCGGTCACGGCGCGGCCACTTCCTCGGCCACGGCATTCGCATTGGTATAGATGCAGATTTCGGAGGCGATACGAAGCGCCTCGCGGGCGATGTCGATGGCCGGCTTGTCGGTGTGAAGCAGCATGGCACGGGCTGCCGCCATGGCATAGGACCCGCCGGACCCCACCCCGATCACGCCGTCATCCGGCTCGACAACGTCCCCGCTGCCGGATAGGAGCATCAGGTCTCTCCCGTCGGTCACGACCATGAGGGCGTCCAGCCGCCGGAGCACCCTGTCCGTCCTCCAATCCTTGGCGAGTTCCACCGCGGCACGCCGGAGATTTCCCCTGAACTCCTCCAGCTTCCCCTCGAATTTCTCGAAAAGCGTGAAGGCGTCCGCCGTCGCGCCCGCAAAACCCGCCAAGATGCGGTTCTGATGCAGGCGGCGTATCTTGCGCGCCGTGTGCTTCAGGACGGTATTTCCCAACGTCACCTGCCCGTCCCCCGCCATGGCCACCCGCCCATCGCGGGAGACCGCAATGATCGTCGTTCCCCGTGCTTCCTTCAATTCCTCTCTTCCCTTCCGCCGGAGGGTACCGGTTTTCTCCGCGGAGCCGACCCGGTTGCCCGCGGGTGTGCCTGCTCATAGGCGCGAACGAGATGGCTCACGTTCACCCTTGCGTAGCGCTGCGTTGTGGAGAGCGAGGCATGCCCCAGCATCTCCTGGATGGCGCGAAGATCGGCGCCCGACTCCAACAGGTGCGTCGCAAAGGAGTGGCGGACGCCGTGGGGAGAGAGATGCCTCCCGATCCCGGCCCGCTCCAGGGCCCGGTCCAGGATGCGCGCAACGCTGCGCGCCGAAAGCGCTCCCCCCCGCAGGTTGCGGAAGAGCGCTCCCTCCCAATCGTCTCCCTCTCCCCGCTTGTTGGCCATCCGCCTTTCGGCCAGATACGAAGACAGAGCCTGAAGCGCTTTCTCCCCCGCGGGGACAACCCTCACCTTGCGTCCCTTTCCGCGGACCCGGACGGTCCCCTCCGGAAGCGATACATCCATCCTCCGCAGGGAGACGAGCTCCCCGACGCGCAGCCCCGAGGAATAGAGGAGCTCGAGGATCGCCGCGTCCCGCTTCCCCGCTTCCCCTTCCGCGGGAAGGGATCGCAATAAATCCATCATCTCGTCCACCGGAAGAAATTCCGGCAGGCGCATCGTCCGCCGGGGGGCCGTGACCCCGGCGGCGGGATTTCCCGGGACTTTCCCCACGGTGACCAGGAAGGAGAAGAAGGTGCGAAGGGCCGCGATCTTCCTCGCCATGGTCGACCCTTTCTTTCCGGGATATCGTGCGGCGAGGAAACGGCGCATGTCTGCGACCGACACCGACGCCCACGAGCCGGGACCGTCGTGCGGGGAAAAGCCCTTGCCCGTTTCCGACAGGAATTGGCGGAGTTCGGAAACCTCGCGGAGGTAAGCTCGCACCGTCTCGCGCGAGGCATTCCTCTCGGAAAGAAGAAACCGGGAGAATTGCTCGATGGCGGAATCCAACCCCTTGCCCATCCCTTCTCCCCGTCAGGGGAAAAGATTTATGTAACACACAAGGGGTTAAAATTAAAGATTCTTTTACGGAATTCCCCGACCGAGGAGAGCGCCAGGTCCGCTTGCCTGCCCTTCCGGTCCCGCTTCCTGACATCGGGGGGAACAGGAAGAAGGCCGAAGTTGGCATTCATCGGCTGGAAAGCCCCTCGGCGGGGAAAGGTGATGTGCCGCATCAGCGCCCCGACCATCGACTCTTCCGGAAATTCGGGGGGTTCCTTCCCGGCAGCCCGGGCGGCGGCGGAGACCGCCGCGACGAAACCGGAGGCGATGGACTCTCCGTACCCCTCGACCCCCGTGATCTGCCCGGCAAAGAAGAGGCCCCGCCGGTTCCTGAACTCCATGGTGGGACGGAGGTGCCGGGGGGCGTCGAGGAAGCTGTTGCGATGAACCGACCCGTACCGGAGGAACTTCGCCCGGCCAAGCCCCGGGATCAGGGAAAAGACCCGTTCCTGTTCCGGGTAGGCGAGTTTCGTCTGGAATCCGACGAGATTGTACATCGTCCCCGCCTCGTTCTCCTTGCGAAGCTGGACGACGGCGTGCGGGACCTCTCCCGTCCGGGGGTCCCGGAGGCCGACCGGCCGCATGGGACCGAAGAAAAGGGTTTCCGGCCCCCGGCTGGCGAGAACCTCGACGGGCATGCACGATTCGAAATACCGCTCTTCCTCGAATTCCCGGGCCGGGACGACGCGCGCCGACAGCAATGCCGAGAGGAACTCCTCACACTCGTGCCGCGTCATCGGGAAATTGAGGTAATCCCCCGATCCGGATCCGTACCGGTCGGCGAAGAACCCCTGGTCCATCTCCAGGGAAGATGCGTCCACGATCGGGGAGATGGCATCATAGAAGTAGAGGCCTATCCCGCCGAGCAGCGCGCTGATGCTTTCCGAGATCGCCACGGAAGGAATCGGGCCGCAGGCAAGGATGACGACGGGATCGTCCGGAATCTCTCTCGCCTCCGCCTCCCATACCCGGATATCTCGTCGGGCCCGCACCGCTTTCGTCACCGACTTGGCAAAAGCCTCCCTGTCCACCGCGAGTGCCTTCCCCGCGGGAACCCTGACCCGGTCGGCCAGGGAGAGGAGATTGGATCCGAGGGCCCGGAGCTCCGCCTTCAGAAGTCCTTTGCCGGAATCCGTCCGGTCCGCGCCCAGGGAATTGCTGCAGACCAGCTCGGCAAACCATCCGGTCCGGTGGGCGGGAGAGGAGAGGCCCGGGCGCATCTCGAACAGGTCCACCGCTGTCCCCGAGGCGGAAAGGACGAGCGCCGCCTCGGAGCCGGCAAGCCCCGCCCCGACGACCGTGACCCGGGGAGCGGTCGGGTCAGCGAATGATGGACGAGGCGTCGCCACCGTATGATTCCCCGAGCTCGGGGAGGAAGACCGAGAAGACGCTTCCGGCCCCCGGAGAGGAGCGGACTTCGATGAAGCCGCGGTGGTAGTGGACGATCCTCTGGGAAATGGCCAGCCCCAGGCCCGTGCCTTCCACTTTGGAGGTGAAAAAGGGGTGGAAGATCTTTCCGATGATGTCGGGAGCGATCCCCTTTCCCGTGTCGCTCACCGTGGTAACCACGTATCGCTGGCGGTGGCGGATCTGGGTGAAGAGGTCGATCGTCACGGTGCCGCCTCGGGGCGTCGCCTGGATGGCGTTGCGGACGAGGTTCCAGAGAACCTGGTTCAGCTGCTCCGCATCGCCCTCGACATGAAGGTTCTGCGTCGCCAGATTCTCGATGGCCACGTCTTTCTCCCGGGCCTCTCCCGTAAGCACGGCCTCGATGATCTCCGCCGCCATTCCGGCCATGTTCACGGGCCCCACGTTCTTCGTCTTCGGCCCCGCGTACGCGAGAAAATCCGAGATGAGCCCGTTCAGGCGGGTGCTCTCCCTTTCGATGATGTCGAGAAGGGTCCGGGACATCACCGGCAAGTCGGGTGATTCGCGAAGCATCTGGGAGGACCCGGTGATGGAGGCCAGGGGGTTTCGAATCTCATGGGCAAGTCCCGCGGCAAGCTCCCCGACCCCCGCCAGCCGGTCGGCGATCCGGATCCGCTCCTCCATCTGCTTGACCGGGGTGAGATCCTGGAAGATCACGACGTTTCCGATCACGGTGCCGTCGGCATCCTTCATGGGGGAGGTGGAGAACCCGAGAAAGATTTCCGTTCCGTCCCTTCGGCGGAAGAAGATTTCCGGGCGCGGCATCGGAGGGTCGGCATGGCCTAACCCCAGGTCCAGCCCCGAAAGAACCTCCTTTACCGGCATTCCCGTCACGTCTTTCTTGCCGACGCCCAGGATGGAGCACGCGGTTTCATTTATCAGGCTCACGCGGCCCTGCATGTCCAGGGTCACGATCCCGGAGGGGATGTTCTCCACGACGTGCTTGTGGAAGGTCTCCAGCTGCTGCAAGGTGCTCTCCCGATCCTGCATTCCTTCGCGTGCCACCCGGATGTCCTCCCCGAGGACCCCCGAGAGGACACCGGTCATGATGAAGCCGAGGGAATTGATGACGCTCGTGCGGACGAATTGCGACCACAGGATAACGGACGTTTCCGCTCCGGGAGGAAACAGGATCCCCTTCATCTCCAGATACAGAAGCCCCACATAGGTGGCCGAGGAGAGCACCGCCCAGATCATCGCCCCCTGCAGGTACATCTCCAAGCTCCCCAACAGGATCACGATGATGTACATGAATGCGAAAACGCTGTCGTAGAGTCCGGTGGCGAAGACGATGAGGGAGACGAACGCCACATCCACGATCGCCTGGAGGAGGAGAAACGGCAGGGGGATCTCGCCGCCCCCCCAGAAGGCGTACCGGGCGAACAGCCACCCGTACGACAGCAGGACAGCGACGTACAGGTACGGGAATCCGATGGAAAGGACGAGACCCGGCTCCTGGACCTGGACGGAGGCCGCCGAAACGAGGAGGGAAAGGGTGACCACCGACCGCAGCAGGAGGAGATTCCTGCTTTTTGTCGCCCCTTCTTTCCGGCCCCTTCCGGGGACCGAGGACAAGTCTACCCTCCCACGACGCCGGCCAGCTTGAAGATGGGGAGATACATCGCGATGACGAGCCCTCCGATGACCACCCCCAGGAAGATCATGAGCATCGGCTCCAGGAGGGATGTCAACGCCCCCACGGCCGAATCAACTTCATCGTCGTAGAAATCCGCGATCTTGTTGAGCATCGTATCGAGAGCGCCCGTTGCTTCTCCCACGCTTACCATCTGGGTCACCATGACGGGGAACACCTTGCTTTCGGCCAGCGGCTCCGAAATGGTCTTCCCCTCGCTGATGCTCGCCCGGGCCTTTATGATCGCCTCTTCGATGATCTTGTTCCCGGCCGACTTGGCCACGATGTCCATGCCTTCCAGGATCGGGACGCCGCTGGAAACCATCGTGCCCAGCGTGCGTGAGAACCGCGCCACCGCGATCTTGCGGAGGAGGTCGCCGAATATCGGTAGACGGAGGAGGAGGCGGTCAATCCGGCGTCGCCCCCCTTCCTGCCTGTAATACCATCGAATCCCGAGTACGAGCAGAACGATCAGTACCAGACCGAGCAGGAAATATTTCCGGGTAAACGCGCTGATGGCAAGGACGATCAGGGTCGGCGCGGGCAGGGCTGCCCCGAAGTCCTGGAACATTTCCCCGAAGATCGGGATCACGTAGAGGAGCAGGACCGTGGTCACGATGAGCGCGACCGCGAGGATCGTCGCGGGGTACACCATCGCGCTCTTGACCTGCTTGGCGAGCTTCATCGCCTTTTCGATGTAGGCGGCAAGGCGCGCCAGGATCGTATCGAGGATACCGCCCACCTCCCCGGCGGCAACCAGGTTGACGAAGAGCTCGTCGAACACCCTCGGGTGCTTTTCCAGCGCGTCCGCGAAAGTCGACCCGCTCTCCACGTCCTCCTTGACCTTGAGGATCACCTGTTTGAACGCCTGGTTCTCCTGCTGCATCCCGAGGATGTCCAGACACTGGACCAGAGGAAGCCCCGCATCGATCATCGTGGCAAACTGCCGGGTGAATATCGCCAGCTCCCTGCGGGAGACCTTCCCGCTCCGCCCGCGAAGCTTGAAGCCCAATTCCCTCGGTTTGTGCTTGACCGTTACAGGAACGATCTGCTGCCGGCGAAGTTGCGCGACGACAAAGGCCTCGCTCGGGGCCTCTATCTCTCCCGTCATCGTTCCGCCTACCCTTGTTCTTCCTTCCCACATGAATTTCGCCATCGTTTCCTCCGCGCTGCGGCCCTACCCCTTTCTGCCGAGGCCCTGCGGGACCCCGGAGGCGGGAGACGCCGACAACAGGTTCCTGAATTCCTCGGGGTCGGGGCTCCTCCCGACCGCGTCGTCCAATGTGATGTTCCGCTTGTGATAAGCCGCGAGAAGGGACTGGTTCATCGTCTGCATTCCAAACTTTGCCTGGCCCACCTGCATCTGGGAGTACACCTGGTGGATCTTCTCCTCCCGGATCAGGTTCCGGATGGCGGAGTTCGGGATCATGACCTCCAGCGCCAGGACCCGCCCGCCGCCGGCGGCCTTGGGGATGAGGATCTGCGATAGCACTCCCTCGAGGACGAACGACAGCTGGGCCCGCACCTGCGGCTGCTGGTAGGGAGGAAAAACATCCAAAATGCGGTTGATCGTCTGTACGGCCGAGTTCGTATGGAGGGTCGCGAACACCAGGTGCCCTGTCTCCGCCACGGTCAGGGCCGCCTCGATCGTCTCGAGGTCCCGCATCTCGCCGATGAGGACGACGTCGGGATCCTGTCGCAGGATGTATTTCAGGGCCTTCTTGAAGCTCTGCGTATCCGCGTTCACCTCGCGCTGGTTGACGAGGCACTTCTTGTGGGGGTGCAGGTACTCGATCGGGTCCTCCACCGTGACGATGTGCTCCTGGCGCTCCGAATTGACCTTGTCGATCATCGCGGCGAGCGTCGTGGACTTTCCCGACCCCGTCGGCCCGGTGACAAGCACAAGCCCCCTCGGCTTTTTGCACAACTCCTTGACCACCGGAGGAAGCGCCAGTTCCTCGAACGTCCGTATCTTGAACGGAATCGTCCGGAACGCGCCGGCCGTCGCTCCCCGCTGCAGGTAGATGTTCGCGCGGAACCGGCTCAACCCCTTCACGCCGAAGGAAAGGTCAAGCTCCCAGTCCTCCTCGAACCGCTGCTTCTGCACCTCGGTGAGGATGCTGTAGCAAAGACGCTTCGTGTCCTGAGGAGTAAGCGGTTCGGCGGGCAGCGGGACAAGCCTGCCGTCGACGCGGATCGTGGGAGGAACCCCGGTGGTGATGTGGAGGTCCGATGCTCCCTTTTCGTACATCGCGCTTAATAGTTCGTGGATGGTTAACATGTATCCCGGTCTCCCTCCGTTTGCGTCAATCCGGTGCCGTCACCCGCAGAATTTCTTCGAGCGTCGTCACTCCCCCCTCTACCTTCGTCAGGCCCGCCTGCCTGAGCGTCTTCATCCCCAGGCGTATGGCTTCACGCTTGATGTCGAGCGCCGACCCTCCGCGGAGGACAAGATCCTTGATCTCCTCCCGGACCGGCATCACTTCATAGAGGGCCACGCGCCCCCGAAACCCCGTCTTGTTGCACTCGTCGCACCCCTTTCCCTTGCGCAGCCGTACCCCCTTCAACCGGTCGGGTTTCATCCCGGCATCGGACAGCGCCTTCGCGGGGATCTTCAATTCCTCGTTGCAGTTTTCGCACACCCGGCGCGCCAGCCGCTGCGCGAGGATCAGGTTGAGCGACGAGGAAACGAGGAACGGCTCGATCCCCATGTTGAGCAGCCGGGTGACTGTGCTGGGCGCGTCGTTCGTGTGGAGGGTGGAAAGGACGAGGTGGCCGGTGAGGGCCGCCTTCACGCCGATCTCCGCCGTTTCGTAGTCGCGAATCTCGCCCACCATGATGATGTCCGGGTCCTGCCGGAGGAAGGAGCGAAGCGAGGCCGCGAACGTGAGTCCGATTTCCTCCTTGATCTGCACCTGGTTGATACCAGCGAAATTGAACTCCACCGGGTCCTCGCACGTGGAGATGTTGTCGCTTGCCTTGTTCAGATCCGACAGGGCGGAGTACAGGGTCGTCGTCTTCCCCGAACCCGTGGGACCCGTGACCAGGACCATCCCGAAGGGGCGGTGGATCGCTTCCGTGAAATCCGTCAACTGTTCCGACTCGAATCCGAGCTTGGTCATGTCGAGCTGCAGGGTGGACTTGTCCAGAAGGCGCAGAACGGTCTTTTCCCCGTAGATCGTCGGCAGGGTAGAAACGCGGAAATCCATCTCCCTCCCCTTCCCGATCTTCAGCTTGATCCTGCCATCTTGTGGAAGCCGCCGCTCCGCGATATCGAGGGAGGCGAGGATCTTGAGCCGCGAGGAGATGGCGTTTCGCATCTTCAGGGGGGGACGCATCACCTCGTACAGTACGCCGTCGATTCGGTACCGGACGCGAAACTCCTTTTCGTACGGCTCCACGTGTATGTCCGAGGCCCTCCTCTTGATTGCGTCCGTCAGGATGAAGTTGACGAGCTTGACCACGGGGGCGTCGTCTATGCCCCGTTCGAGCTCGGTGGTGTCGACCTCCTCCTCCCGGATGACCTCCAGCTCGTCGTCCAGCTCCGAGATGATGTCCTGGAACTCGAGGGACTGGTCGAAGAACTTGTTGATGGCGGCGGAGATATCGTTCTCGGAGGCCATCACGAGTTCCACGGCGTAACCGGTCTTGAACCCGATGGCGTCCAGGATCGCCATGTTGGAGGGATCCGCGACCGCAACGATCAGTTTCGCCCCCACCCGGTTGATCGGAAGCGCCATGTTCTTCTGTACCAGGTCCTCGGGCAGGAGGCGGACCACTTCCGGGTTGATCTCGTACTTGGACAGGTCGACCACCGGGATGTTGAACTGCCTCCCGAGGAAGGACAGCAGTTCGGATTCCTTGATGGTGCCCGTCTTCACGAGAACCGATCCGATCCGTTCTTTGGACTTCTTCTGGATCTCGAGGGCGGACCGGAGCTGCTCCTGGGTGATGAGGTTACCTTTCAGGAGCATTTCCCCGATTTTCGTGGCCATTACGGACATTTAAAATTCACCTAATTATACCTAAATTATGCAAAATTTATAAAAATTAGCACTTTTTGTCAAGCGTGAATCCCCCTTCCGGGTCTCCTCCTGGCCAGCTCCCTGCGGGCGTGGGACAGGAACTCCTCCCCCGCCACCTCGATTCCGGTCCAGGCGCCGAAGCTCAGCGCCGCCTGGTGGGCAAGCATCGGCAGGCCATCCATGGCGGGGACGCCCTTCCTGCGAAGGACACGTACGAGGGAAGTCCCCCCCCTTTGATACACTATATCGACGAATCTCGTTTCTTTCTTTACCCCCTCGACGGGAAAAGATTTCCACTCCGCCGTCAGGCCCAGGGATGTGCACTGGACGATCAGGTCGGTCCCGGAAAATTCCCGGGCCATCTCCCGTGGTTCCAGTTTTCCTGCCGAGACGATCACCCGGGGGAATTTTCGGGAGAGAAGTTCCGCGACGGCGTGCGCTCGTAACGGCGTCCGGTTCAGGATCACCATTTCCCGCGTTCCCGCGCGCGCCAGTTCATAGGCAATCCCTCGGGCCGACCCTCCCGCGCCCAGCAGTACAACGCGGGAAAAACGCCTCCCCCACCCCGCTCCGGCAAGGGCCGCGAGGAGGCCGCGCCCGTCCGTGTTGTCGGCATGGAGGCGTCCTGACCGGACCCGGAGAAGGTTTGCCGCCCCGCATACCCGGACAGCCTCCGACATCCCGTCGGCGAGGGAGGCGGCCTCTTCCTTATACGGAATCGTGACGTTCCCCCCGAGAAAGTTCCCGGCGCGGACGACGCGAAGGAAATCGGGCAGCGTCCCCGGGGGCAGGTCGAACATCACGTATCGGAGGGGGAGCTTCCGGCTCGCGATCACGCCGTTATGCATCGATGGACTCAACGAGTGGGAGAGGGGATGCCCAACGAGAAAGATCAGCGATTCCTCGACTCCGCGGCCCTTTTCCCCGGTAGGTCCCCTCAATTTTCGAGTTCGAGGTTCCAGTAGGTGAAGTCGACGATGGACAGGAAGGGTAGCCAATCCCGGTGGATGGAGGCGCGAGGGGAGAAGGCGAACTGGTGGGTCCATTGGGGCCGCGTGGGGCGGCGGATAAGGCGCATCCCCGCCTGTACCGGCAATTCTCCTCCCTTCCGCTTGTTGCAGGCGATGCAGCTGCAGACGATGTTTTCCCACGTTGTTATGCCGCCCCGGGACCGGGGGATCACGTGGTCGAGGTTCAACTCGTTCGTGGAGAACGTTTTCCCGCAATACTGGCAAGTGTTTCTGTCCCTGACAAAGATATTGCGGCGGCAGAACCTCACGTTCCGCCGGGGAACCCGGTCGTAGGCCGTGAGAACCACCACCCGCGGCACCCGAATCATCCTGCCCACCAGGCCGATGGCCTCCTCGTTGGAGCGGACGGACAGTTCGCTCCACGACCGGTAATCGAACATTTCGTATTGGGAATTTATCGCCCTCGCCATATCGGCATAAAGGAGGCAGAAGGCGCGCCGGACACTGGTGATGTGAACGGGGAAGAAGGCCTTGTTGAGAACAAGCACACCGGAATTAAGCATCTGACCCCCGGCTTCCGTTTTCCTGAACCACTTTATCCACCACTTCGCCCCGGGTCAATCATTTACGACCCTCCGGTTCGCGCACGGCAGCGGCAAGTGCGGCGGCAAGCTCCGCCAGCTCCCTGTCCCGGACCGTCCGCATGTCGAGGAGAAGTTTCCCTTTCGCGATCCTGCCCACTACGGGGGGGATTCCCTTGCGGAGTCTCGCCTCCAGCTCCTCGACCCGGATATGCGGATGAGCCGCGGCAACGCACGCGGTGGGGATCTCGACTCCCGGCATCGCGCCACCCCCGGGGGAGGAGACGGATGGCTCCACGTGCAATGTCAACCCTCCGCCCGTTGCCGAAACGTCTCCCGGACCGGCAACCGCATCCCTCGCGGAGGAGCCGTCCCGGCGTCTGGCGAGAGCCGTTTGCCTTCTCACTTTCGCGATCAGCTTCCTCGCCCGGCTCCGCGCGATCCCGTCCCCCTCGAGGATCATTTCCAGGACCGGGATGCGTGCGGCCGCCCTCCTCTCGTCGGCGTAGAGCCGAAGCGTGGCGGCGAGGGCGGCAAGGCACAACTTGTCGATCCGGAGCGCCCGGGAGAGAGGATGCTTCTTCAGCGGGTCCACCAGGTCTTTCCGGCCGGCGATGATCCCGGCCTGCGGCCCCCCGAGGAGCTTGTCGCCGCTGACGGTGACGATCCCCGGCCCCTGGGCCAACGCCTGCCTGATAGTCGGCGTTCCGGGGATGCCGGCCCCCGCGAAATCGAATACGGCCCCGGAGCCCAGATCCTCCATCACGGGGATTCCGAACCGGCTCCCGAGGACGGCGAGGTCGGCAGCCGACACCTCCTCGGTGAACCCCGTGATGCGGAAGTTGGACCGGTGGACCTTCAGGAACAGCGCCGTGGCGGGGCCGACCGCCCTCTCGTAGTCGGCGGGACGGGTGCGGTTCGTGGTCCCCACCTCCACGAGGTTCGCACCGCTGGCCGCCAGGATCTCCGGGATGCGGAAGGATCCCCCGATCTCGACGAGCTCCCCCCGGCTCACGATCACGTCCTTTCCCCGCGCCAGGCCTGCAAGGCAAAGAAACACCGCCGCCGCGTTGTTGTTCACGACGTGCACGGACTCCGCCCCCGAGAGCGCCAGGAGCATCTCCTCGACATGAACCAGCCGCCGGGAGCGGGTACCCCCGTCCAGATCGAACTCCAGGTTGGAGTACCCCGAGGCCGTGTCCGAGATGGCCCGGATCGCCTCCTCGGAAAGTGGGGCCCTGCCGAGGTTCGTGTGCACCACGACTCCCGTGGCGTTGATCACCCGCCGAAGGGTGATCTCTTCGCCCTCGGCCACCGCGCCGGGAAGGGCGGCTAGCAGGCGGGAGATCCATTCCTCCCGAGGTCGTCCGGCCCCCTTTTTCCGCAGGGCTTCGCTCCGGTACGCGTCAAGAAGCTTCCGTATGGCCTCCAGGACCACCGCGCGGGGATGGCACGCGAGCAGGGGGCGGATTTCGTCTCGTTTCAGGAGAGAGGCGACAGAGGGAATCTGGCGAAGGCTGTCCGGCGCGGGCATGCCCGGGGATTACCCCTTGGCGAGTTCCCGGAGAAGAATTTTCTTCCCGTAGTAGGCGTTTTTCTGGACGAGGGACTCCGCCAGCGCTTCATCCTTCTTCCGGAAGGCTTCGATGATCTCCCGATGCTGCTGGATAATGCCCTCGATCCGGCCCGGCATCGCCAGGATCAGCCGGAACCTCTGGAACTGCATCACCAGGTTCTGGACGATGGCATGGAGTTTCTCGTTCCCGCACGCCTTGACGAAGATGTCGTGGAACTCGTTGTGCAGGGCCAGGATCTTCTTCACTTCCCTCTTGGCTGCGGCGGCCTCCATCTGGCGGTTCAGTACTTCCATCTTCGAGACGTCTTTCGCGGTAAGTTTCTTCACCGCGGTGCGCGCCGCATAGCCTTCGAGGATGGCCTTCAGGTCGTAGAAGTCCGAGACGTCCTGGGGGGACAGGGAGGCCACGACCGCCCCCTTCCGGGGTATGACGGTGATGAACCCCTCCGTCTCCAGCTGCCGGAACGCTTCGCGTATCGGCGTCCGGCTGATGCCGAACCTGTCCGCGAGGTCCGGTTCGGCGATCCGGGTGCCGGCGAGCAATTGCCCGTTTATGATCGCATTGCGGATCGTCTCGACGATTTTTTCCCTTAAAGTCAAATGGTTGTCAATTTGAATACTCATCTTTGCCATGGGGGGGGAGGCCTCGTTTATTTGTCCGTCAATGTATGCAGTATACGGCAGCATGTCAAGGGGTTTTCTTGTCCGTTTCCGGACGGATACCGTTCCGGTTGCACGGCGTTTCCCGATACTGTATCTTCTCCCGTTCCGGATACATCAGATGCGGAGGAACCGAACCGGATGGCATGGACGATTCATTCGACGATTCCGTTTCCCATGCTGGGGAAGAAAGATCCGGTCAGCCGGCTCTCCCTGGCCGGGGTCGGGCCGGAAATCTACCTTTCCGGACCCACCCTCGACCGGCTCACGCCGGAAGACGCGGAGGCGGCGGCGGATTCGCTCCGGTCGGCAGGCATCGCGACCGCCACGTTTCACGCCCCCTTCAACGACCTCTGTCCGGGAGCACGCGACGAAGAGATTCGCCGCGTTACCGTGCACCGCCTGCGACAGTCCGTCTCCCTCGCCCCTCTGTTCCGCCCACTGGGGATCGTGATGCACGGCGGGTACTCGGACTGGCTATTCGACTTCGATGCGGAAGCCTGGCTGGAAGGGGCGAAGAAGACATTCTCCGAAGTGGTGGAGACGGCGGAAGCCGCGGGCGTCGACATCTTCCTCGAAAACGTCTTCGACGACGTCCCGGACCACCTCCTCCGCCTCCGGGCTGCCGTCGGGTCGAAGCGACTGGGCTTCTGCTTCGATCCGGGCCATGCCACGCTCTTCTCGCGCCTCCCGGTCCAGAAATGGTTGGAGGCGTTCGGCCCCGAACTTCGGGAGATGCACATCCACGACAACCGCGGTCTCCGGGACGACCATCTTCCGGTAGGGGAGGGATCGATCAACTTCCGGGGGGTCCTGCTCGCCGCCCGGGACGCGGGAACAAAGCCCATCCTCACGGTGGAGCCGCATCGCGAGGAACATTTTCACCGGTCCATCGCGTCTCTGCGGGCCATTCTGGCGGATATCGCGTAGCCGGATCCGGGGGATGACAGCGCCCGCCGCCTGCGGGTGGATGTTTTCGTCTTCCGAAGCGGGGTCAGACCGCCTGGGCGAAGAAGGCGATCGCCTCTTCCTCCGAATCGAATGCCCGGACGTACCGGGAGACGCCTGTCATCCGGAAGAGGTCCTGGTTGATCCGGTTCAGCGCACAGAACACAAGCGTGCCGTTCCGCTCCGCCATCCGTTCCACGATGCCGATGATGAAGGAAATTCCGATGCTGTTGATAAGCCGGGTCCCCTCGAAGTTGAGCACGACCCTCGGCCGGCCGGCTTCCAGAACGTCGTGGACCGCCCGCTCCACTTCCTCCCCCAGGAGGCTGTTGAGGTATCCGTTTACATAGACGACGGATGTACCCTCGCCCGCTTCGCGTGTTTTCACGTTTCGATTCCTCACGTCATCATCCCTCACCGTTTGTCGTAGTGCTTCCTTCGTCGCTCGCAGGACGCAGGTTCTTCACCATCCTAACCGTCGTCCCGTGCTCTCCCGTTTCGATGTGGACTTCGTCAACCAGCTCGCTGATCAGTTTGAGCCCCCATCCCCTGTTCCGCTTCGACTCGTCCCCTTCCGCAGGCGCGCGAAACCCCTTGCCCTCGTCCTGGACAAACAGCTCGATCCGCTCGGGGGAGAGGACGTACCGCAGGCGGACTTTCCCCGTTTCCGCCTCACTGTGCTCGAATGCGTTGATGCATGCCTCGATGATGGCCATCTTGATCCGGTCCACCGTATCCTTGTCCAGCGATGCGTAGGCCGCCACCTCTTCCGCCACCCGTGCGGCCACGACTTCCGTGTCCGCCTTCATCGGCAGCACGAGCTCGAACTCGAGCGGCTTCTCGCCCGCCCGGGCCTCCGGCGGGCGCCTTTCCTCCGGCCCTTTCTCCAGTTCCTGCATCCCGAACAGGTTCAGAAAAAGGCGCATCTGCGTCCGGTGGGTCAGATGTATGCCGTACCGGTCCGCCAGCCCCACGACTGCGGCGTCCGCGGCCCCCTCGAAGAGGATCCATTTCCGGAGCTGTCCGGGCTTCAGGCCTTTATCCAGGCTCAACAGCCGGCACCGGTTCTCGAAATGTTCCACCGCGCTCTGCGCGAGCTTCGTTTCCGTGTTGACGTCCACGGCCCAGATGACCAGATTCTCCTCGGAGAAGTCCCCGTCGTGGAACCCGTAGGCGACGAGGTCGAAATCGAACCGGCTCCCGCCGCGGAGGGTCCGGTACCCTTTCGACACCGAACTGATCTTGGGGAGCCTCACCTTCCGCGGATCCCTCTCCAGGCCGATCAAAACCTCCAGAAGCCCCTTGTCGCCATACTTCTCGTGAAATTTTCCGAAGTCGAACAGGAGCGCGGGCACATCCCGGCAGTCCCACCGGCGCATCATCCCCTTCGCTATCTCGGCGCTCGCCTCCTGCTCCCCCCGACTCTCCTCCTGCACGCCGTGAGCTATCTTCGCCTGCACGATGCTCGCCGCGACCTGCGACGTGTTTTTGCCCAGGACGCCGCGCTCGAACGCCCAGAAGAGGAAATCGGCGAGGACGGGATCCCGGACGAATTCGATGTGCTCGAAATCGGACTTCAGCAACCCCTTGAATTCAAGGGCCGAAAGAATCTCGCTTCCTTCCTCCGGCGAGGTCCCCATCAGCGAGAACGCCCCCTCGAACGTGTCGATCGGGAACCGGTCATAGATGACCCGCTTCAGAAACTTGACAGCGCGGGCCCGGTTGACTCGGTCCGGTATGGCGTTCTCGAAAAATTCCCGCCAGTACCGGTTGAGCTTCCCTTCGGTAACCGAGAGCGCGAACAGGTTCTCGAACTCCACCTCGTCCTCGATCCGGATGTTCCGGAAGGAAATCTCCTCGGCGAGCATCCTCTGATAGATGGGGATGTGGCCGAGCCGGACCGCCGCGCGGACCGACAGGGACTCCGGCATCCGGATCTTCCTCCGCTCGAAGAGAGGACCCCACGCCTTCACCGAGGCGTCCGGTGAAAGCCCGCCGACCTCGAGAAGCTGGAACGAACCGTACAAGCCTTCCCGCTTGAGCGAGGAGGTGACGTGCCCCGGGGATGAACCGGAGACGATCATGGGGAAATGGCCGGACTTGATGTAGGGGCGAAGGATGGAAAAGATCGCGCCCTCGGAAATGTTCTGCAGTTTAATCGTATACTGGAAGTCGTCGAAGAGGAAAACCGGGTACAGCAGTTCCCCTCCGGTCGCGAACGGGAAGGAAAAGGCGTTCGCCAGGGCGGACAGGCCATCCCCCTTCTCCGAGTACCGGCGGTGGGCAGACAGATATTCCCGGCATTCCATGTGCCCGCGAGCGGCAAGCGTGTCGCATAACGCATCGAGGTCGAACGCCGCGGGGGGCGATTCCCCCAGGAAGACGAGAAGTTGCCACAGGTATTCCTGAAGGAAGTGCTGGGAGAGGGCCAACGGGTGGGACAGGATATTGCTGAACGAATAATAGAACGGGAATGGACACGGGGGCGCAGTGCTCTGCGGCAGCGACTTGAGCTCCGATTTCAGTTTGAGGAGGAGGGAGGATTTCCCGACGTTGGGCGGGCCGTAGATCAGAACCGATGCCCCGATGCCGGACTTTCCTTCGAGGCACACACGGAGAAGGGAGCTCAGTTCCTCTTCACGGCCGAAGAACTCCCCGGGGCGGAACGAAGCCTCCGCTCCCTGGCTCCACAGTAGTCGCATTACGCAAATGCCCGGAACAAGATCTTCATCCGGACTAATGTAACTTGAACGGGTTGAATTATCAAAAAGATATTGGACACATGGGACGATGGAAACCATTCCTGCTAACGTGACGAGACCGTCCCGGTACAGCGGCGCCGAAGTTCGGCCGGTGCTCCTCCCGTGGGACAAGGCGGAAACCCGGATTCTCCTGGCCTTCCCGGATGTATACGAAATCGGGATGTCGCACCTCGGGATCCTCCTGCTCTACGAGCTTCTCAATGCCCGGGAAAAAACACTCTGCGAGAGGGCCTTCGCCCCCTGGAGGGACATGGAGGAGCACCTGCGGGAAACGGGAGCGCCCCTCGTCTCGCTTGAATCGGGGAGGCCCGCCCGCGATTTCGACGTGCTCGGGTTCTCCCTGAGCTACGAACTGACCTATACGAACGTGCTTACCATGCTCGATCTGGCCGGAATCCCCCTCCTCCGCCGGGAACGCGGGGAGAGGGACCCGGTCGTCCTGGGGGGAGGCGTATGCACGCTCAACCCGGCGCCCGTGGCGGAATTCTTCGACGCTCTCCTCGTCGGTGACGGGGAAGAGGCGATTCTGGAAATCGTGGAGCAGGTGGAGAAGAGCAGGAAGCGAGGAGGAAAGAGAGAGGAACTGCTCCACCAACTGTCGGGGATCGAAGGCGTCTACGTTCCGGGGGTTTCCACGAAGGTATCCCGCAGGGTTCTTCCCGATCTGAAAGACTCTCCCCTTACCCCCTCCCCGATCCTGCCCGCCATGCGCGTCGTGCACGACCGCCTGAGCGTCGAGATCTCACGGGGATGCACCCGCGGCTGCCGCTTCTGCCAGGCGGGATACGTCTACCGGCCCGTCCGGGAAAGGGACCCGCTGCTTCTTCTGCGATACCTGCAGGAAACCGCCCCGAAGACCGGCTACGACGAGGTTGGCCTTCTCTCTCTTTCGGCCGCAGACTACGGCTGCATCGATCGCCTTATCACCGACGCGATGGAGACCCTTTCCCCCGAGAGAATCTCCGTGTCCCTCCCGTCCCTTCGGCTGGACGCTCTCCGGGAGAATACCGTTCGCCAGATCCGAAAGGTTCGGAAGACCGGGTTCACGCTCGCGCCGGAGGCCGGAACGGAAAGGCTCCGCCGGAGCATCAACAAGGAAATGGAGGACGGCGACCTGTTGCGCTCGGCGGAGTGGATTTTCGAAAACGGGTGGCAGACGCTCAAACTCTACTTCATGGTGGGACTGCCGGGGGAGACGGCGGACGACGTCCGCGGAATCGGGGAACTGATCCGGAAGGTGGCCGCGGTCGCCCGCCGTCACGGGAAGCGGAACTCCGTGACCGCCAGCGTGTCCTCTTTCGTCCCCAAGCCGCACACCCCCTTCCAGTGGGAGCGTCAGATCGGCAAGGAGGAAATCCGGGAGCGGTTGGGCATCATCCGGGCCGCGGTCGGGCGGGACCGGAACGTGGAGGTCAAGTCCCACTCCCCGGAGATTTCCGAACTGGAGGGTGCGTTTTCGCGGGGAGACGGGGGCCTGTCCGCAGTGATCCTTGCCGCCTATCGACGAGGGGCGAGGTTCGACGCATGGACCGAGGAGTACCGTCCGGACGCGTGGTCCGAGGCATTCCGGGAAACGGGTATCGACCCGACCGAGTACCGGCGGGAACGGGACCCGGCCGCCCCGCTGCCCTGGGACATGGTGGATGCCGGGATCGACCGTGATTTCCTCCTGTCCGAGAGGGAGAAAACGTGGTCGGGGGAAACAACGGCCGATTGCCGCAAGGACGGGATGTGCGCGGCGTGCGGCGCATGTCCTCCGGGCCTTGTCAACATCACCTACTCCCCCCATCCGGACGGGAAAGAGGGAACGAAAGCGCACCGCCCGGTGCCGGACGCACCCCCTCGCAAAGACAGCGGGGTCCGTCATATCATACGGATACGGTATGCCAAGGAGGGACCGGCAAGATACCTGAGCGGCCTGGAGGTACAGTCCCTCTGGGGGCGCATCTTGCGGCGGGCCGGTTTCCCCCTGGCGTACAGCCAGGGATACAATCCGGCGCCCCGGCTCTCCTTTTCGCATGCCCTCCCCGTCGGCACGAACAGCCTTGCCGAATTCCTGGAGGCGGAGTTCCGGCTCCCCGTTTCTCCGGCGGAAATCGAGAGGAAGCTCCCCCCCTGCCTCCCGCGCGGGATCTCCCTCGGGGAGGCCCGGCAAGTGCCTCCGGGATCGCCGCGGCTATCCGACTTCGACCTGTCCTGCCGCTACGCCCTCCTCCCGATTCCCCCGCACCGGATGCCGGAGGAGATCACGCCGGACCGGGTGGATGCTGCGTGGCGCGCGTTCCGGGAATCCGGGCATTTCCCGGTGACGGCAGGGAAAGAGGGGAAACGATCCGAGATCGACCTCAAGCCCCTGGTCGTCAATTTTCTGGTGAACGGGGAAGGGCTCTTCATTACAATCATCCATGGAACCGGAAAAGGGGCGCGGCCGCTCGATGCCGCGAGTGCGATCCTGGGGACGGCGTTTCCGCCCCACCGCTTCTCGGTGAAAAAGTTGTCGACCGAATTGGTGCCCCGGCAGAAGGGATAGGGTGCAAAAAGGAAACAAACTCATCGTCATCAACTCCGCCCCCTACGAGACGCGCGTCGCGTCACTCGAAACCGGGGTCCTCGTCGATTTCCTCCTCGAGCGCAGCGACGACAGGAACATCATCGGGAACATCTACAAAGGGAAGGTCATTCGCATCCTGCCGGGGATGCAGGCCGCTTTCGTGGACATCGGCATGGAGAAGGCGGGGTTCCTGTACGCCGGCGACTTCGTCACCCCCCGGCTCGGGTTCGAGGCCGACGACAACGGGGAGGAGGACCTTGCGGAGGACATCGACATCCACGCGGCCAGGTTCCCGCAGGAGCAGTACATTCCCCCGATCGAGGGAATGATCCGGGAGGGCCAGCATCTGATCGTGCAGGTAGCCAAGGAACCATTGGGAACCAAGGGGGCGCGCATCACCAGCCACATTACCCTGCCCGGCAGGTATCTCGTGCTCCTCACATGGTCTGCGCACGTCGGTATTTCCCGGAGGATCGAGGACCCCGGGGAGCGGGAAAGGCTTCACGAGATCGGGGAGAGGATTTCCCTGGACGGTATGGGGGCCATCGTGCGCACCGCGGCGGAAGGCAGGACCGAGGCCGAGCTGAAGGCGGACATGGACTACCTGGTCCGCCACTGGGACACGATCCGGAAAAAATGCGAGGCCGCGAGCGCGCCCACTCTCATTCACCGGGAACTCTCCCTTTCCCTCCGTGCCGTACGGGACATGTTCACCGCGGACATGGACCGGATCGTCGTGGACTCGGAGGAGGAGTACGTTCGCATCCGGGACTTCGTCTCCCAGTTCTTCCCCCGCCTGCGGGATCGGATCGAGCTCTACCAGGGAAACCAGCCGATCTTCGAGCATTACGGCATCGAAATCGAGCTCGCACGGGCCCTCGACAAGAAGGTATGGCTGAAGAGCGGCGGCTATATCGTGATCGAGCAGACCGAGGCGCTCACCGTCATCGATGTCAACACAGGCAAATACGTGGGACGGTCCTCTCTCGAGGAAACAACCGTCAAGATCAACCTCGAGGCGGTGAAGGAGATCGTCTACCAGCTTCGCCTGCGCAACATCGGCGGGATCATCACCATCGACTTCATCGACATGAAGAGCGAGGAGAACCGGGAGAAGGTGTACCAGGCACTCGTCGACGCGCTGCGCGCCGACAGGAGCAAAACGACCATCTGCAAGATTTCGGAGCTCGGCCTGGTCGAGATGACGCGCAAACGCGTGCGGGAGAGCCTTTCCCGCTTCCTTTCGGAACCATGTCCCTACTGCTCCGGAGAGGGGATCATCAAGTCCAAGAAAACGATCTGCTACGAGATCTTCCGCGCCTTCGAGCGCCAGGCGCCCCTCCTGGCGGGAAAGCAGGTCTCCCTGTATGTCCACCCGGCGGTCGCGGAGGAGATGTTCGGCGAGCACCGGCGGTTTATCGAGGTGCTCGAGAACCGGTTCGGGATGAAGGTAAACATCTCGGCGTCCGAGAAGTTTCACGTCGAGCAGTACCAGATCGAGCATTTCTGATCGTACATCCCGCGTCCTTCCTTGCAGGATGTACTCCGTCGAAACGATCCCCCGCTGTCTCCGGTTCACGGGAGATAGAAAAAATCCCCCGGGAAACCATCTCCCGGGGGATTTTCGTTCCTCCTGATTTTCCAACGATATCGGATTCCCGGATCAGGGACCGCTCACGGAAATCCAAAACGCATCGATCCCCAGCCCAGGGACGGAATATCCCCGCGCCCTCACTAATGTATTATCCACTATGACGTCGTCCGAGAAGGTCTGGGACAGGTTCGCATTGTTGTCGTAACGCGCTTCGGTGCGTGACGGCATCGGGATAACCACGTTGTCTCCCGAAAACCTCAATTCAAACCTGTCTCCGATCTGCCAGCCGCTTGGCGGCGGCTCATCCCCCGGGGCGACCCTTTCGTCGGATATCCATTCGGTAAAGATGATCACTACGTTGTCGGCGAAGAGGGTGTCGATCCCGGTGAAGATTCCGTAGACGTCCACGAGCGACCCGTCCCGCAGGGCGGCGATCCCAAGGTTGTTGTCGACGGCGACTTGCTGCATCGTTTCGTTGTCCTTGAAGGCCCACTTCGTAATATTGTTGTCGAAGGAAAACATTGTGTGGAAAGAACGCCCTCCTTCCGTGATGACGTCGAACGTTCCCGGCGGATTGTCGACGTTGCCCGCGAAGCCGGAAATAACATACTGGGCGGCCCCTACCGTCGCGAACACCTGGGGACGCATGAGCACCTTGTTCTTGTTCTCGACGATCTTGAGGCCGACGAATTCGATCGTCACTTCGAACAGATGGATTCCCCTTTCCGGATCGGGTGCTCCCGGGATCACCAGGTCACCTCCGACAAAGTGCACATCGAAATGGGAATTGGCAGTGGGGTGAAAATCAACCCTTTCGTACGTTTCGTCTTTTATGCGTTCGCCCCACAGGGCGCTGTAATACACCCGGATCTTGCCGTAGGTGCCCGCCGGAACGTTCACGATCTCTTCGAGGAACTTGGCAACATTCTGTCCCGAAGGCAGGTTTTGCAGGTTGATCACCTTGTCGAGTTCGACGGCGACAAATGCACCGCTGCGATCCGGATCACCGTCCGAGGATAGTGCCTCCCCGCCGGGGTCCGGACCCTCTCCCTCCCTGGCTGGAAGGAGCGCCACTTTCCAGATTTCCACCCAAACGTTGTCAAAACTCGGAGAAACAGGTTTTGCCGCCTCTTCGACCGCAGACGGAGAGGCCGTGAAAGACGTACTGGAAGGGAATCCGGGAGTCGAGGCCATGGAGACTTGCACCGTTCCCCCTGAAGAGGAAAGGGCACCCCCCCCTCCTCCTCCGCAGCCGCATCCCGCCGCCACGAGGAGAAATCCAGGGATGATGAAGCAGATCCGATTTAACGATCGAATCGACAACCGACTTTTCATCAAGCACCTCCTTGGTCCGAAGAAACGTGGGGCACTCTTCATGGGATCCCCGAAGAGTTCGTTCCCGGTTACGTCCCCGGCAAACCGTTATTATTCACAATCGATTTTAAAAACAATATGAATGTGGTTTTACCGCAAATAAGATGCCAAAATATCAACCTATTGATCTGCATGGAAATTCGGTGATTACGGAAACAGAAAACGTGCAGATTGATTCCCATTTTGGGTATTCCTTTTGCTTTCTTTTACCATTTTGAAAAATATGTGGGAATGAACTCCGCCCGGATCGAAGGAGGGATCGCGCGATCGATCCTTCACCCAACCGAATCTGCTTGACTTCGGCGGACCGGTTTCCTTACGCTTATTCATCGCAACGCCTACGGTGATTCCACGGGCCGACGTAGCTCAACGGTAGAGCAGCTGATTCGTAATCAGCAGGTTGGCGGTTCAATCCCGCCCGTCGGCTCCA
>DATHRT010000038.1:0-2829 GCA_035464915.1 Candidatus Limnocylindria bacterium | reverse complement strand
AGTTGCTGGGGAAGCATTTCGACGAAGAGACGCTGTTTGCCGCCGCCGCCGCGATCGAGAGGGAGATTCCGCTGCCGCGGGTGGCGCCGCTGGAGGGATAATCAAGGAATGGAGTTTGAAGCGGTCATCGGCCTGGAGGTGCACGCCCAGCTGGCGACCGAGAGCAAGATCTACTGTCCCTGCCCGGCGAAGTTCGGGGCGGCGCCCAACGAGAACACCTGCCCGGTCTGCACGGGGATGCCCGGCGTATTGCCCGTCCTGAACCGCAGAGCGGTGGAGTTCGCCATCCGGACGGCGCTGGCTACCTCCTGCAAGGTACAGGAACGAAGCGTCTTCGCGCGGAAAAACTACTTCTACCCCGACCTGCCGAAGGCCTACCAGATTTCGCAGTACGAACTTCCCCTGGCCGTCTCCGGCCACATCGACATCGAAGTGGAGGGGACGAGCCGGCGGATCGGAATCACCCGTATTCATCTGGAGGAGGACGCCGGAAAACTCATCCACGCCGGGGCCTTTGCGGGAGCGCAGACATCGCTTGCCGACCTCAACCGCTGCTCGGTCCCTCTCATGGAGATCGTCTCCGACCCGGACATCCGGACGCCGGAGGAAGGAGGAGCCTACCTTCGCCGGCTTCGGGACATCCTCGTCTACCTGGAGGTCTGCGACGGGAACATGGAGGAAGGGTCGTTCCGCTGCGACGCGAACGTGTCCGTCCGGCCGAAAGGAAGGAAGGAGTTCGGAACCCGGACGGAGCTCAAGAACATGAATTCCTTCCGGAACGTGGAGAAGGCCCTCGAGCACGAGATCCGCCGGCAGATCGGGGTGATCGAGGACGGCGGCGCGGTCGTCCAGGAAACGAGACTTTGGGACGCGGACGCCGGTGTGACCGTCTCCATGCGCGGCAAGGAGGAGGCGCATGACTACCGGTACTTCCCCGACCCGGATCTGCTCCCGCTCCACTTCGATGCCGCGTGGGTCGAGGAACTGCGGAAAACGATCCCGGAACTTCCCGGGGAGAAGATCGCGCGCTTTTCCTCCCGGTACGGTATCCCCCGTTACGACGCGGAGATTCTCTCCTCCTCGCGTTTGCTTGCCGACATCTTCGAGGCGTCGGTGGCCGCTTTCGGCGGGAACCCGAAGGTGACCGCGAACGAATGCATCCAGTGGAAGGAGGCCATCGTCGCGGGGAGACTTTCGCCGGAGACGATCGCGCACGTCGTGGAGGACCGCGAGACCGGAACGATCTCCGCCACGGCCTCCAAGACGCTGGTAGAGATCGCGATCGAGACGGGGAAACCCGTCCGGCAGATCCGGGACGAAAAGGGGCTGACCCAGGTCTCCGACGCAGGGGCGCTCGAGGCGATCGCGGACAAGGTCCTCGCGGGAAACCCGAAGGAGGTTGCGAGCTACCGCGCCGGCAAGGCCGGGCTGCTCTCCTTCTTCGTGGGGCAGGTCATGAAGGAGACCAGGGGGAAGGCGAACCCGAGGGTGGTCCAGGAGGTTTTGAGGGCCAAACTCGGGTAGGAGGAAGCAATGCGGAAAGCAGCGATCGTCCTGGCAGTCGTCCTCCTGGTATTCGTGGTCCTTATCCTGCTGATTCCCCGGCTGGTGTCGGTCGACTCCCTGAAACCCCGCATCGTGGCGGCCCTCGAAGAAAAGACCGGCCGCAAGATCGGCCTTTCGGGTCTTTCCCTGTCGCTGTTCCCCGGAATCGGAGTGAAGGTGGCCGGGCTTACGGTTTCCGGCGACCCGCGCCACCCCGGGGAACGGCTCCTGTCGGTGCCGGAGGCCGAAATCCGGCTGGCGATCGCGCCGCTTTTTTCCGGGAAAGCGGAGTTCACGAAGGTCATCCTTCGCCGACCTGAGATCCGGTTCCGGAAATACCGCGACGGAACCCACTCCGTTACGGATATCGTCAACCGGATTGCGGGGGAGGAGAAGCCCGCCGCCGGACCGCCCGCCAAGAAAAAGGAGGAAGGGGAAACCCTGGTCCTGGGGGCGGTAAGCGTCGAGGAGGCGACACTCTTCCTCCGGCTGGAGGAAAAAGACGGGGCAGAGACCCGTTGGGATATCTCCCCGTTCACCGTCCGCCTGTCCGGCATCGGGGACAGGCGGAACGACTTCGAGATCCGGACCCGTATCGAGGGCCTGGTCAGGGGCGAAGTTTCGTTTTCCGGGCACCTCTCCCGCGTGGAGGGGGGAGAAACCGGACGCGCCGCGTCCGCCATGCAGTGCGAGGGAGTGCTGTTCGGGCAGAAGGTGGCGGTGGCGGGAGAGATCTACGCCGTTGAGGAGCCCCCCTCGGTCAATCTCGCGATCTCCTTCCCGGGCGTAGAGATGGACAAGGTTGCGGCAATTTTTAAGGATCCGCCGGACCGCCTGGCGCAGGCGCGGCTTACGGGGGTCATCCCTCTTTCCGTAAAGGTCACCGGGAGCCTATCATCGCCGGGATTCGAAGCCAGGGCCGATCTCACCCGCGCCGGCGGGACGCTCAACGCGGACCCCGAACTGCGGAAGGACGTCGGTACGCCGTTAACGATGGTGGCGAAAGGGAGCTACGCCGCAGGTCGCCTGCATGTTGCGAACGCGGAACTTCACATGTCCCCCTTGTCTGTCACCGCGAACGCCGTCCTTAATCCCGGAACGGGGGCGCGGGAATGGGCTGCTTCCGCGAGGATTTCCTCCCTTGCCGAGCTCGGAACGATCCGCGGAGCGGGACTGCTCTCGAAATGGTCCCCGGAAGGGATGCTGACGGCTGCGGGGAAGGGGAGGCGGGAGAAGTCGGCGGCGAAGGAAACGTACGAAGGCAAAGTCGACCTCGGGGAGGTC
>DATHRT010000037.1:0-3022 GCA_035464915.1 Candidatus Limnocylindria bacterium | reverse complement strand
CAGCGTGGGCAGCGTCCTCCCGATCTTCCGGAAGCAGCTCGAGACGACGGGGAAGCTTACGGTAACCCACCCGGAGGCGTCGCGCTACTTCATGCTGATCTCCGAAGCGGCCGGGCTCATCCTCCAGGCCGGTGCCATGGGGCAGGGTGGGGAAGTGTTCGTCCTGGACATGGGACAGCCGGTGAAGATCGTGGACCTGGCGGAGAACCTGATCCGCCTGATGGGGAAAGAGCTCGGCGTCGACGCGGAGATCGTTTTCACAGGATTGCGTCCCGGGGAAAAACTCCACGAGGAGCTGGTGATCGAAGGCGAGGACGTCGCGCGCACCACCCACCCCAAGGTGATGAAGATGATCGGGAACGGCGCGTTAATCCCGGAACTGCCACGATTCCTCGAGGAACTTCTCTCCTTCGCCATCGAGGAGAATCGGGAGGGTGTGATCCGCAAACTCAGCATGATTGTCAAAGGATACCGTCCCGATTACCTGTTTCACGGGATGACTGCACCCCACGACCTTTTCTCCTCCGATCCCACCAGGCCTGCCGTCGTACCCCCCCCCTCCCTGGGGTCTTCCACCCCGAAAACCATCCACTAAGAACAGGGACGTTCCTAAGAACTCAGAACCGGGACGTTCCCAACCTGCCCGGAAAAACGGTACATTAATGCGGGAGCTTGCGAATGGGGTTTGCGAGAAATACGTAAAGGGAGGCCCATGATGAAAACATTTACCGCCTATGTCGAGTGGGATCCGGATACCCGGTTGTATGTCGGGATCGTACCCGGGATTCCGGGGGCCCATACCCAGGGAGCCACCCTGGATGAACTACATAAAAATCTCAAGGAAGTGATTGAGTTGTGTCTTGAGGAGTATAAAGGACGCGTAAAAGACCTGCCGCACTTCGTCGGCCTCCAGCAGATCGAGGTGACGGGGTGAAACGTCTCCCCATCGTCGATTTCAAGACAATGTAAAAAGTCTTGTTCTCGGTGGGGTTTCAGGCCGTACGACAGAAGGGAAGCCACATCTTTTATCGCCACCCGGATGGCAGGACAACAACATTACCGAAACATCGAGGCAGGGATATTGCCCGTCCATTGATCCGGGAAATCTTGCGTGAGATCGAGATGACGCCCGAGGAATTCCGGAAAACTCTTCTCAAACGGTAAGAACAGGGACGTTCCTAAGAACTCAGAACCGGGATGTTCCCGGCGAGTGGGAAAGTCACAGCGCATGTTCAATAGGATTCTTTATAGAAGATTGTCCGGAGTTGTCCTTCTCCTTGTTTTTACGGCGATTCCGCAGGGGGGAACCTCGATCTATGCCGATACCGGGCCGCAACCTCCCTGTGAGAGCGTATCCATTCCTCCCTATCCCGACGTGGATAATCCACCCGGCGTGCGAGTATGGGACAGCGGCGATTTGGGCCGCGACTGGGCGCCTCCGGCCTGCACCGGATGGACGTCTTCGGGGTTCACGGAAATGGTGGCGGTTGCCGGACGGTTTCGATACTCAGAGGGCGTTACGGGCCTGCTCCTGCGCATAGGGGCGATATCCGGATGGAGGGGCATCCGGTACTGGTCCACCACCCACAAGCAATGGAGGAGGCTGATCCTCGATGCCTGCACCTTGTCGGGACCGGAGGCAGGTGACATGTGTCGCGAAGACTTCACCCCGGGTGATATGGCGGAAGGCCGGACCCTGTATTTCCGGCAGGAGGACAACCTGTTCGGTACGGCGGTTTACCGGATGCGCATCATCCGTGCATCGCCCGATCGGCTGGTGTTCGATACCGAAAATACCGGCCCCGTGCGGAAACTTCTGGTGCCCCTGTTTCATCCCGGCGAAATCCAGTCGCTTCATTTCCTCGAACGGGAGCCGCAAGGTGTCTGGCGGTATTACGGGATCATGCGCACGGGAAAGAGCGCGAACCCGCTGACCGCGGGGCACGAGGCATCCTACGTCAACCGGACAGTGGCGTTTTACCGTTATCTGGCCGGCATTCCAACGGACAAGGAGCCCCCTGCATCACCCTGAACCCGTTGGTTGACCGATCGTTTTATCTGTGGCCCTATCGCTCTTGGCGCACAGGGGAGGAAAGCATGTTGCCCGGTTCCCAGGACAGGTTGTCGCGATGCTCGGTTCTGATGGTCCTTTTTCTCTTCCTCACATCTTCCGCCTTCGCCGGGTCGGACGCGATGGATTCCGCCGGAGACGTCGGGCGGGTGCTCATCCCCGCAGCCGCTGCGGGGGTCACGTTGGTGAAGAAGGATTGGACAGGAGGGAAACAGCTGTTCCTGTCTCTCCTGGCCGCAGCGGCGGTGACAGAAGGGTTGAAAGCCGTGGTTCACGAGAAGCGCCCGGATGGAGGGGATCATTCCTTCCCTTCCGGGCATGCCTCCATCTCCTTCGCGGGGGCGACCTTTCTGCAGGTGCGCTACGGTTGGTCGCACGGAATTCCCGCATTCCTGGCGGCCGCCTTTGTCGGCTATAGCCGGGTGGAGGCGGATGAACACTGGACGAAAGACGTGTTGGGCGGGGCGGCGATCGGGATCGCGTCGGCGTTGATTTTCACGTCCCGTTACCGGAAAGAACCCGGGCAGACCTACATCGTTCCGGCAATCGGCAGAAATTCCGCGTCTGTTGTCTTGGGCATGAATTTCTGACGCCGGGAAGCAAGGGACAGTAGCATTGATGTTGTCGCGGCCCTGTTTCCGAGAGGAGGGGCCGAATAGTTTTTTTAAAATCAAGTGGTTCTTAAGATTATTCAGGAAATTCCGATAATGAGGTATCGTAGGAATGTTTTCGGTTTGACCTAAAACTGAGGAGGATTGAATGAACGTCGCCATCGTGGGCACCGGGTATGTCGGACTGGTCACCGGGGTCTGTCTCGCCGAGCGGGGGAACAAGGTCTTCTGCGTGGACAACAACCCGAAGGTGGTGGAGAAGCTCTCCGCCGGCGAGATCACGATCTACGAGCCGGGGCTTGATGATATCTTCCTGCGCAACCTGAAAAAAGAGCGGATC
>DATHRT010000036.1:0-27592 GCA_035464915.1 Candidatus Limnocylindria bacterium | reverse complement strand
TAGGCGAAGACGCCCGGGGACCGGAGGAGATTCCCGGGGATGATGGAACGGGAGAAATCAATCTGCTACCATAACGGGACATTTCGCGGAGCGGAGCGGACGTGAAGAAGGGGATTCCCTTTTCCAAGCTGAACGGCAGCGGCAACGACTTCCTGCTGGTCGACAATCGCAACGGCGTCATGAAGGGAATCGACCTCCCCCATTTCGCCGGAAAGGTGTGCGACCGGTCCCGGTCGATCGGGGCCGACGGAATGATCTTCATCGACCGATCCCGCAGAGCCGATTTCCGGTGGCGCTTCCTGAATGCGGACGGTACCGCAGCGGAAATGTGCGGGAACGGGGGCCGCTGCGCCGCACGGTACGCATTCGAGCGGCGGATCGCGGGCCGCTCGATGGCGTTCGAGACGCTGGCGGGGCTCATCCGCGCCGAGGTTTCCGGGCGCCGAGTAAAGCTCCAGATGACCACCCCCGGCGGGCTCGCCACGGACAGAACGCTTACGCTTCGCGGGAGGAAACTCCGGTACTCCTACCTCGACACGGGCGTTCCGCACGTCGTGCTGTTCGTTCCCGGGATCCAAAAGAGGGACATCATCGGGGTGGGGCGGGGGATACGCAACCACCGCGCCTTTGCGCCAAGGGGAACCAACGTGAATTTCGCGCAGGTACGAAACGGCATGGTATGGGTCCGTACGTATGAGCGCGGGGTGGAGGGGGAAACGCTCGCCTGCGGAACCGGGGCGGTGGCCTGCGGCATTCTCTCGGCCGTTCACGGCTTCGTCCGTCCTCCTGTGACCGTCCGTACGAGGGGGGGGGAGGATCTGGTCATCCACTTCGACCCGGACAAGAAAGGGTTCGGCGAGGTCTACCTGGAGGGCGACACCTCGTGGTCCTGCGACGGGGTGATCACCGAGGAAGCCTACCGTTATTAAGGGGGGAGGAGACGATGTTTCACGGTGCCATTGTTGCGACAGTCACGCCGTTCCGGAACGGGAACCTGGACAAAAACGCGTTGAAGAAGCTCGTAACGTTCCAGATCGAAAGCGGCACGGACGGGATCGTTCCCTGCGGCACCACGGGAGAGTCGGCCACGCTGTCCTTCGAAGAGCACGAACGCGTCATCGACATCGTGCTCGAATCCGCGGACGGCCGTGTTCCCGTGATCGCCGGAACCGGGTCCAATAATACAAAGGAGGCCGTCGCCCTGACCCGCTACGCGAAAAAGGCGGGGGTCAACGGGGCGCTCGTCATCACGCCGTACTACAACAAGCCGACCCAGGACGGGCTCCTCCGGCACTTCCGTGCCGTGGCGGAATCGGCCGACATCCCGATCATCCTCTACAACGTCCCGGGAAGGACCGGCGTCAACATGGCCGCCCAGACCGTGGCCCGGCTGGCTGAGATCCCGAACATCGTGGGGGTGAAGGAGGCTTCGGGCAACCTGAACCAGGTGTGCGACATCATCCGGATGACCCCCAAGAAGTTCTGCGTCCTCTCCGGGGATGATGCCCTGTTCTTCCCGATGATGGCGCTGGGCGCGAAAGGGGTGATTTCCGTTACGTCCAACGTCGCCCCCCGGCTGATGGCGGAGCTGTACGACACCTACGTCATCGGTGAGATTTCCCGGGCGAGGGACATCCATTACCACCTGTGGCCGCTTTTCCAGGCGCTGTTCCTCGAGACCAATCCCATTCCCGCCAAGACGGCCCTTGCGATGATGAAAAAGATCCGCGAGGAATTCCGTCTTCCCCTCTCCCCGATGGCGGATGCGAGCCGGAAAGCGCTCGCCAAGACACTTTCCGACATGAAGCTTGTCTGACGGGTCCGGGGGAGGAAGACGTGGCGAAGGTAGTCGTATGCGGGGCGATGGGAAGGATGGGGCGGGCGATCCTCGACGTGCTCCGGGAGCGACCGCAGGGGCTGGTGCTCGGAGGCGCGGTGGAAATGCCGGGTCACCCGCAGCTGGGGCAGGACGCCTTCGAGGCCGCCGGGGCGGGAGCGGCGGGGGTTGTCGTCACGAGCGATTTCCCCTCGGCGATCGCCCGGGCGGACGTGGCGATCGACTTCACACACGCGGCTTCGTCCATCAGGCACGCCGCAGAAGCCGCCGTCGCGGGGAAACCGATCGTGATCGGGAGCACCGGCCTGACGCAGGAGCAGACTGCGGAAATCCGGGAAACGGCGAAAGGGGTCGCCTGCGTATTGTCCCCGAACATGAGCGTGGGGGTGAACCTGATGTTCCGGATGGCGGCAGACGTTGCCCGGGTCCTCGGCGACGACTACGACGTGGAGATCGTCGAGACGCACCACCGGTTCAAGAAAGATTCGCCCTCGGGGACGGCGGTGAAGCTGGCCGACGTGGTGGCCGGCGCGCTCGGCCGGGAGATGAAGGATGTGGGAGTCTACGGCCGCCACGGAATGGTCGGGGAACGGCCCCGGAAGGAGATCGGGGTGTTCGCGGTACGGGCGGGGGACATCGTGGGCGAACACACCCTCGTGTTCGGCGGGATCGGGGAGCGGCTCGAGATCACCCATCGGGCCCACAGCCGGGACACGTTTGCACGGGGCGCCGTTCGGGCCGCCTCCTGGGTTATCGGAAAGCCGGCGGGGATCTATGACATGAATGCGGTGCTTGGTCTGTGATGTCATGAAGATCGCTCGGTTCGAATTCCGGGGAAATGTCGCGTATGGCCTCGTCGATCCGGAAAAGGGAGAGATCCGGGAACTTGACGGCCCGCCGTTCGAAGGTATCCGGGATACCGGTTCCGTGCGGCCGCTTGCCGATGTCCGCCTCCTCGCTCCCGTGGTTCCCTCCAAGATCGTCGCCATCGGATTTATCTACAAGGGGCACGCGCGGGAGATGGGGAAGGGGATCCCCGAGGAGCCGCTCATCTTCCTCAAGGCCCCCTCCGCGCTCAATGACCCCGGCGGCGACGTGGTGTACCCGCGTGCTTCCCAACGGGTGGACTACGAGGCGGAGCTGGCCATCGTCATCGGAAAGAGGGCGAAGGACGTGGCCGCAAGGGATGCGCGGTCGGTGATCCTGGGGTACACCTGCATCAACGACGTGACCGCCCGGGACCTCCAGGCGAAGGACGTGCAGTTCGCGCGGGCGAAGGGGTTCGACACCTTCGCGCCGCTCGGCCCCTGGATCGAGACGGATCTTGACCCGTCCGCCCTGCAGGTCCGCTGTCTCGTGAACGGCCAGGTGAAGCAGGATTACAACACGCGCGAGATGGGCGCAACGGTTTTCTCGCTGGTGGATCACATCTCCCACGTCATGACCCTGTACCCCGGCGACGTCATCGCGACCGGCACTCCTCCGGGGGTCGGTCCCGTGACGGTGGGGGACGTCATGACCGTCGAGATCGAAGGGATCGGATCCCTTACCAACCGGGTCGTAGCCCAATAGCCCGCCTAACACGAGGAGAATGTGACGAGATGAGCCGATTTCCGCTTGCCAAACGGATAAAGGCCCTTCCTCCGTACCTGTTTGCCGAACTGGACCGGAAAAAGGAGGAGGTCCGTGCCCGCGGCATGGATATCATCGACCTGGGGGTCGGGGATCCCGACCGGCCGACGCCGAAACACATCGTGGACCGGATGAAAAGGGAGACGGCCGTTCCGGCCAACCACCAGTACCCGTCCTATGAAGGGCTCCTTACGTTCCGGTCGGCTGCGGCGAACTGGTACAGGCGGCGGTTCGGCGTGTCGCTCGACCCATCCTCCGAGGTGGTGACACTCATCGGATCGAAGGAGGGGATCGCCCACTTCCCGCTTGCCTTCGTGAACCCCGGCGACGGGGTCCTTGTGCCGGATCCCGGCTATCCGGTCTATCACATCGCCACGATGTTCGCAGGCGGGAGATCGCACTTCCTGCCGCTGCTGCGCGAAAACGGATTCCTGCCCGACCTTGACGCGGTCCCGCGATCCGTCCTTGCCAAGGCGAAGATCCTGTTTCTCAACTATCCGAATAATCCGACGTCCGCCGTGGCTAACCGGAAATTCTACCGAAGGGTGCTGGGGTTCGCCGAGGAGAACGACCTGATCGTGGCGCACGACGTAGCGTACACGGAGATCTATTTCGACGCGGAGAAACCGATGAGCATTCTCGAGCTCCCGGGGGCGAAGAAGCGGTGCATCGAGTTTCACTCCCTTTCCAAGACCTACAACATGACGGGATGGCGGATCGGCTTCGCCGTGGGAAACCCGGAACTGGTGGCGGGCATCGGAAAGGTCAAGACCAACGTGGACAGCGGGGTGTTCCAGGCAGTGCAGGGCGCAGGGATCGAGGCGCTTGCGAGCGGTGACGAGGTCACCGGCGCCATCCGGCGCACCTACCAGGAGCGCCGGGATATCCTGGTCCCCGGCCTTCGGGCGCTGGGCCTCGATCCGGTCGAACCCCGGGCCACCTTTTACGTATGGATTCCCGTTCCGAAGGGGTATACATCGGCATCCTTCTGCTCCCACCTGCTGGAAGAGGCCGGCATCGTCACCACTCCGGGGAACGGGTTCGGAAAAAGCGGGGAGGGATACATCCGCATCGCCATGACGAAGGAGAAGGGGCGGATCCGGGAAGCTCTCTCCCGGATGCGAAAGGTGGGTTTCTAGCCATCGGGGGCATTCCTTGAGGTTGTCGGTTGCAGGTTGAAGGAGTGTCCCCGCTCACGGGAATGGATCGCATGAAGGAAGAAGTCATCCTGCTTCTCGGAAGCAACGCCGGCCGTCGGGTCAAGCACCTTCGGGACGCCATCACGGCGCTGGCCGGGGGAGTAGAAACCGGAAAGGTTTCCCGGATCTACGCGGGCGAGCCGAGCGGCAGGGCAAACCAGCCCTGGTATCTGAACATCGCGGTACGGGGGGAGACCGCCCTTGCCCCCGACCCCCTGCTTCATTTCGTCAAGGGGATCGAGGCGAAAGCAGGCCGAAAGGCAGGGGCGCGCTGGGGACCGCGAGAGCTCGACATCGACATCATTCTGATGGGGAACCTCGTGGTTCGCGAGCCGCACCTTGTAATTCCTCACCCGATGATGTCCGCCAGGCGGTTCTGCCTTGCCCCCGTAGCCGAAATTGCCCCGGAGGCTGTCGTACCTCCGGGGGGAAAGACAGTTTGGGACCTTCTCGGCGAATGCCGGGACACGCTTGAGGTGACACCGGTATGAAACGGCACGGGACATGGAAGATGGCGTCTGCGGGAGTATTGCTGCTGCTCCTCCTCCTTGCGGCAGGCGGCTGTCGCAAGAAGGAGCCTTCCCGGGGAGCGGAGGGGGATGCGATCCTCCTGAGCGCCCTGAACGAAATTGAGAACTACAAGGAGATTCTCCGGAAGGACCCGAACAACCTCCAGGCCCTGATCGGCATCGGGAACCTCTATTTCGACACCCGGCAGGATCAGCTGGCCATCGACCATTACCGGCGGGCCCTTACCCTCGACCCCCGGAACGTAAACGTCAGGACGGACATGGCTGTCTGCTACCGGAGGAAGGGGGACCCGGACAAGGCGATCGAGGAACTAAAGAAGGTGATCTCGATCGATCCCCGGCATCCGCAGTCTCGCTACAATCTGGGGGTCATCCTGATCCACGACAAGAAGGATATCGAGGGAGGCGTACAGGCGTGGGAGGCGCTCCTGGAAAGCATCCCGGATTACCCCTACCGGGAATCCCTTAAGACGGAGATCACGAAGATGCGGACAATGATCGATTCCATGAAGCCCAAACCAAAGTAAAACGGATTTTATTACGGGGAACACTTCATAGTAAAACGAAAATACCACCCGTTCCAGTACATCCCCCCGTCAGCAAGCCCGATGGGCATTGAAAATAGGGAAAAGTCATATTTTATATTGACAGTTTCGCGGACAAGGAATATATGTAACAATGTTTTGTTCTTACGATGTTAACTTCGCACAGGGAGGAGATATGGTACGGCGCGACAAGGCAAATTACATCATCCAGTCCGTCTCGCATGCCCTTGATGTTCTCGAAGAGTTTCATGGGGATGTGGACGAACTGGGCGTCACCGAACTCAGCAAGAAGCTTAAACTTCATAAAAATAACGTTTTCCGTATCCTCGCGACGTTGCAATCGAGGAACTACATCGAGCAGAACAAGGCGAACGAGAACTACCGTCTCGGGATAAGGTGCCTGGAGCTGGGACAGACCTTCATTTACCAGAGGGGAATGCTGAAGCAGGCCAAACCGGTTCTCCAGGAGCTCGCCGCGAAGACGGGGGAGACGAGCTACGTGTCGATCCTGCGGGGAAACCAGGTCGTGTACCTGGATTCGGTCGAACCGGCGACTACGGTCCGGGTCGTTTCCCGTCTCGGTCTTCAAATGCCGACGCATGCCACCGCCGCCGGAAAAGTGCTGGTGGCGTTCGAATCCGAGGAAGACCTTCGCAAACGTCTCGATCCGGAACTCAACAGCTATACCAAGAACACCATCAAGACCGCCGAGGAACTCTTGCACCACCTCAGTGCCGTTCGGGAAAAAGAGTATGCCACCGATCTCGAGGAGTTCGAGGAAGGGCTGCGTTGCATCGCTTCCCCGATCCGGGACTACACCCGAAAGGTGATAGGCGCCCTGAGCGTCTCCGGCCCGGCGCACCGCCTCTCGGACGACAGGATCGAAACGGTGATCAGCGCCGAAGTGATCCGGCTGGCAAAGGAACTCTCCATCCGCCTCGGCTATCGGGAGTAGAGAGGAAGGCGCTTCCGTTCCCTATCCGGACCCGATCGGTCCCGGAATGTCTTGACACCCCCCACCGACAAATGGTAATTCTTAAAATGAATGATGGTTCATTCAAGGGGGAACGAAATGACGCGGCCGGCAGACCGGGGGGGAACAAAGGCAAAGCGGGAACGCATCCTGCGGGCGGCGATTAAAATCTTCTCCCAGAAGGGGTTTTTCAGTTCCAAGGTATCCGACATCGCCCGGTCGGCAGGGGTTGCCGACGGGACGATCTACCTGTATTTCAAGAACAAGGACGACCTCCTCATATCCCTGTTCGAGGAAAAGATGGCCGAGGTCGTGGCCGACGTCCGGGAGCGCGTCGCTTCGGGGGACGGAGCGCTCTCCCGCCTGAAGATCTTCATCGAGAACCACATGAGCCTGCTCGTCCGGGAAGCCGGTCTCATCGAGGTCCTCCAGGTGGAACTTCGGCAGAGCAACAAGTTCATGAAGGAATACGTTCCCGTGAAATTTCTCGAATATCTCGATGTGATCAGCGAGATTCTCGAACAGGGGATACGGGAAGGGACGTTTCGGCAGGAGTTGAACGTTGCGGTGGCCCGCAGGGCGGTGTTCGGAGCCCTCGACGAGATGGCACTGGCCTACGTGCTGTCCCGGAAACGGAAATACGACCCTGCCGAGGCGGCGGCCGAAATCTACCGCATCTTCGCGGAAGGGTTGTGCAGGGAAGCCCGGAACAGGGAGGGCAGGACATGATCGGCTTTGATCTGACACAGGAGCAGACTGCACTTCAGGATATGGCGAGAAAATTCGCCGCCAACGAGATCCGCCCCAGGGCGGTCGAATGCGACCATACGGGGACGCTTCCCGAGGATATCATCGAGAAGGCGTTCGGGCTCGGCCTGATGAGCGGGTACATCCCGGAAGAGTACGGCGGCCTCGGGCTGAAGGCGCTGGACACATGCATCATCGAAGAGGAACTGGCGTGGGGGTGTTCCGGGATCGCCACCTCGATGACCTGCAACGGCCTTGCGCTGACGCCGATTCTCGTCTCGGGGACGGAAGACCAGAAAAAGAGGTTTGTCGCCCCCTTCGCGGAGAAACTCCAGTACGCCTCCTTCTGTCTGACCGAGCCCGGGGCCGGGTCCGACGCCGGGGGAATCGCGACGACCGCTAAAAAGGAGGGGGACCATTACCTCCTTAACGGCCGCAAGTGCTTCATTACGAACGGAAGCTATGCATCGCAATACACGGTGTTTGCCTCCACGGACCGATCCAAAGGGCACAAGGGACTGTCCGCCTTCGTCGTTCCGAGATCGCTCCCCGGCGTGTCCGTCGGCAAGAAGGAGGACAAGATGGGGCAACGGGCCTCGGATACGGCGGACGTGCTCTTCGAGGACGTGAAGGTCCCGGTCGAAAACCTCCTGGGCAAAGAGGGCGAAGGATTCAAGATCGCCATGATTACGCTGGACTACGCCCGTCCTACGGTGGCGGCCATGGGCGTGGGCGTTGCCCGTGCAGCGTTCGAACTGGCGATGCAGTATTCGAAGGAACGCACGCAGTTCGGCGTTCCCATCGCCATGAACCAGGCGATCCACTTCCTGCTGGCCGACATGGCGATGGATATCGAGGCGGCCCGCCTTCTCACTTACAAGGGGGCCTGGATTCTCGATGAGGGGAAGCGCAACACCAAGGAATCTTCCTTCGCCAAGGCATTCGCCGCCGATCTCGCGATGCGGGTCACCACGGACGCCGTGCAGATATTCGGCGGGTACGGGTACATGAGGGACTATCCCGTGGAGAAGTTGATGCGCGATGCGAAGCTCCTCCAGATCTACGAGGGGACGAGCCAGATCCAGCGCATGGTGATCGCCAAGGAGATCATGATGCGGTAGAAGGGGAAGGTCCCGGCGTCAGGAGTCGCGGCGGGCGAGAGCGAGGAGCCCGTCCGCCGAGGCTTGCAGCTCCTCCCTCCATGACAACCCCCCGAGAAACGCCTCCGGGATCCCCGTTGCCCCTACGTAGCCGCCGGCCAAGCTGCCCACCATCGCGCCGTTCGCTTCGGCCTCGTGGCCGAAATTCACTGCGGAGAAGACCGCGGCGCCGTAATCCTCGGGGTTGCGGAGGAAACAGGCCCAAGCGAAGGGAATCCCCTCCGGAACGGATGCGCTGTTTCCGAGAGCCTCCTGGACATCCGCCATCTCGGCGCGTCGAAGGAGAAGGGCCGTGAGTTCGGTGCCAAGCTTCCTCCAGAGCGCGGGAGCGGTCCTTCCGCTTTTTCCCCGGGAGGAACGGTCGACTTCGATGCCGGATACGACGTGGGAGAGCCCCCGCGCGAATCCCAGCACATCGAGAGTGCCGGCGGGAGTGTGCAACAGGCGCGCGATGGCGACGGCCTGTACGATTGCCCCCGCGATCGCTGCCGCGTGGGGGTGCGTGATGCTTGCTTCGATGCCGGCCTCCAGCTTCAGACGCCGGAAGTTCCCCGCGCGCAGAAGGGCGAGCGGGGTGAGGCGCGCCGCGGGGGCCGTCTCCGGAACGGTTGCTCCCGCTTCGAACCAGGGGAACCCCCGGTCGGACAGATTGCGGGCGAACTCCGCATGGTGTCCCGATCCGGGCAGGCGCCGGGATTTTGCGTAGACGGAAGCGATCCCCTCGGGGTCGAGCTTGCGAGATTTGAGGAGGGCGCGGGACAGGAGGAGACAGGCGGGCGGAGAACCGTCCTGCCCCGGTCCTCCCAAGGCATCCGGTGTCGATTCCCGATCGAATTTTCCGTACAGTTCCCGGATGTCCCGGGGGGAAAGCCCCTGTGACGCCCTGCCCAGGATCTCTCCGATTGCCGCGCCGAGAAGAGCCCCCCGGAACCGGTCCCGGTAGTCGATCCCCCCGACAAACTCGAACGTCTGCGATTCCCCCTTCGACATATACGAGGGGACTTTCGTTTTCCGGACGAGAAACTGATAGATCGCCTCCGGTTCCTTTTCGAACAGGAGCGGCTGGTCGGCCTCCCTTTTCGCCGTGCGCAATACTTTACGCTCGGCCTGCAGGGCAAGCGCCCGTGCCATCTCCCAGAAATCCTCGTTCCCCTTGAGAGGGATTTTCGGTAGGGATTCCAGCAGACTCGAAGAGATCTCTTCCGGGGAATCGGCCAACAGGGCGATATGCGCCCCGGGCATGCCGGACTCGTCCGATGCGGCACCGGCAGCAAAGGCCTGCCTCTCCGACGGGGAGAGCTCCTCCCGGTTCCCCGAGTCGGGGAAACGGGAGGCTCGCCCCGGTGCATGGGCTTCGCGTCCCGGAAACCCTCCGAAATGGAGCTCCATCATTTTGTGGATCTGGGAGGGGGAGAATCGCATCGTTTGCAGGATCTCCAAGAGAGTTTCCGCCCGGGGGATCCTGCCACCGTAGACGACCTGCCGGAGCAGCTCGTAACTGTACCGGAAATCCTTCCTGTCCTCGGTGAATTTCTTGAGGGAAGAATACCCGAGATTCTCGATCCGTTTCCGCAATACTTTCGATAGAAAATTCGGGGTAAGGTCATCCATTTGTTCATTGCCTCCGCGGGGGCGGTGTTGCTACGGTGGGGTATTATACAATGTAAATTGTAAAATAACAAAATATTATTTATTAATAAAAAGGGAAATTGTATCTTGGGTAATAAGGTTGTTTCCCGGTAGATTGTTTACAGGGATTCGGCGACGAGTTCCGCGATGTCTTTTGCCTGGACCGAGTCATCAAGATTGTGGAACTTGATGGCGTCGTCGAACATCGTGAGGCAATACGGGCAGGAGGAACCTGTCGCATTGGCCCCGGTGCGCATCAGCTGGTCGAAACGGATATGGTTGATCCTCTTCCCCGGGAGCTCGAGCCACATGCCCCCTCCGCCGGCTCCGCAGCAGAAACCCCTCTCCCTGCTCTTCTCGGGTTCATTGACGGTGATCCCCGGAATGGACTGGAGCGTTTCCCGCGGGGCGTCGTAGATGTCGTTGTGCCTGCCGAGATAGCAGGAATCGTGAAACGCCACCAGACGGTTGATCGGTTTTGACGGCGTGATCTTTCCTGCCTCGATGAGGTTCCGGAGCAAAACCGAGTGGTGAATCACCTCGACGTCGACCCCGAACTGCGGATACTCGTTGCGGAAGGTATTGAAGCAGTGCGGACACTGGGTGATGACCTTTTTCACGCGGTAGGAGGCGAAGGCCTCCTTCACCATCTCCACCATCCCCAGCTGGAAGAGACCTTCCTCCCCGAGACGGCGGGCGGACTCGCCGCAGCACATCTCCTCGAGCCCCAGCGTGGCATAGTCAACGCCTGCCCGATTGAGCAACGAGATGATCGTACGCGTAACCTTCTGGTTTCGGGGGTCGTACGCTCCGGCACATCCCACCCAGTACAGGTATTCGAACTCCTTCTTGTCCGCCGCGAAGGGGACGGAAAGCCCGCGCGCCCACTGGGTCCTGTCGTCCTGGGGCAGTCCCCAGGGGTTCCCGGTGTCCCCCATTTTCCGCAGGGTGGTTCGGGCCAAGTCGGGGATCTTCGCCTCCGCGACGTACCCGCGGCGGACGTCGACGATCATGTCGATGTGCTCGATCAGCACCGGGCAAGCCTCCATGCACGCACGGCATGTCGTGCACGCCCAGATCTCGTCAGGGAAGAGAACCTCGGAAGTGAAGGCCGGCACAACGGGCTTCCCGGTCTTCTTGTCGATGGATGCCGCAGAGGGTACAAGGCGAAAGAACTGGTCCCGGCTCATCTGGTCTTTTGTTTTCAGGACCACGTCCCGGGGGGACAGCGGCATCTCGGCGGCGAACGCGGGGCATTCGTCCTGGCACCGGCCGCACTTGGTGCAGGCGTCCGAGGAGAGGAGCTGTTTCCATGAGAAGTCCTCCACGTTGACGGCTCCGGGCTTCTCCTCCTCCTCGATGTTGGGAACCGGCTGGAGCGCCCCCTTGGGGCGCGAGGAACGCAAAAAGATGTTCACGACGCCCGCTCCCGAATGAAACATCTTGGAGAAGGGGATTGTCGCGAGGAAACCGAAGGCGAGAAGGAGGTGCGTCCACCAGAGCCTCTGGTGGAGCGAAAGCAAACTCCCGAGCGAAGCACCCTCGAAGAAGGGGGTGATCGCGTTGCTTACAAAGGAAACGGGGGCCGCCGCGGGCCGCGTCGCTGCGATGCGGACCGCCTCCACCAGAAACCCCGTCACCCCGATCGCCCCGATCAGCAGCAGCTGCAGGAGATCGTCGCCGTCCACGGTAAGACCTTTCGGCCGGAAGAGAACCCTCCGCACCAGGGCGACGAAAATCCCGGCGAGGAGGAGCAGGCCGAACGTGTCGACAAAGAGCTTGAAGCCGAGGTAAAAATTGCCGTCCAGGACAGGGATGCCGAAGTCATACTCCACCGCAACGAGGCAGGTAGCAAGAAACAGGACGATGAACGCGGAGTAGACGGCGAGGTGCATCAGCCCGCCGATCTTCCTCTCGAGCACCTTCTGTTGCCCCAGGCCGATCTTCAGGGCGTCCACCGCGCGTTCCCACGGGTTGTCCAGCCGGTCCTCCCGTTCCTCCCTTCCCCGTCGGTACGCCCCGATCCGCTCGGAGAGTCCCCAGGCGAAGATGATGATCACCACGCCGAGCAGGGAATACATGATGACAGCCGCCAAAGGAGGCAGATTCCACATGATTTCCCGGCCGACGGTTTTCAAGAAAAGGCTCCTGGTCAAGGGTCCGGCGGATAGTTCTATCAGAACGGCGCGCCTGCCGTAAAGATAAATCTTCCTCCTCCGCGGGACGCATTTCTCGTTATACTGGAGAGCATTCCAGCGGGAGGATTCGGGCATGGTGATGAAGTGGACGGAGGACCTGTCCGTGGGAGTGGGTGTCATCGACGCCCAGCACAAGGAATTGTTCGCAACTGCCGACGCACTCCTGGAGGCCGTCGGAAGGGGCGAGGGGCACGGCGAGGTGACGAAAGCGGTCGCCTTTCTCGAGGAGTACGTGGAGAACCACTTCCGGATGGAAGAGATGTACATGAAGCGGTACAGCTATACCGGCTACCCCGAACACAAGATCGAGCACACCACCTTCATCGGTGATTTCTACGACATGCGGCAGGAACTCGACAACAACGGAGTGACTCCCGAGCTGACGGTCCGTCTCGCGGAAACACTCGGTGACTGGCTCGTAAACCACATCGGCCGAATGGACAGGGCACTCGGGGCTTTCCTGAGAGAGCGCAGATAAAGCAGCCCCCGGCGGGAGCTCCCGGTCCGTGTGATAAACTGAATTGATGAACGGCCAGGCGATTTCCGCTCTCCGGGAGGTGTTCGGGGAGCGGCTCGATACGTCGCGCGAACAGTGCATCTGCTACTCCTACGACGCCACGGGGAAGATGTTCCTCCCGGAGGCGGTCGCCTTTCCGGTGAGCGCGGAAGAAGTCCGCCGGACCGTCCTCCTCGCAAACGAACACCGGTTCCCGGTAATCCCCCGGGGCGCCGGCTCCGGGTTTTCCGGGGGGTCGGTGCCCGTGCAGGGGGGGGTTGTCCTTTCGGTAGAGCGGATGGACCGCATCCTGTCGATCGACGAGGAGAATCTCATCGCCGTCGTCGAGCCGGGCGTGGTGACGGAAACCCTGAAGGAAGAGGCGAGAAAACGGGGACTGTTCTACCCCCCCGATCCCGCGTCCCTCAAGTTCTGCACGATCGGGGGGAACATCGCCGAGTGCTCGGGGGGGATGTGCGCGGTCAAGTACGGGGTAACGAGGGATTACGTTCTGGGGCTCGAGGCGGTCCTCGGCACCGGTGAGTTGATCCGGACGGGTGTCATCACCGTGAAGGGAGTCGTCGGATACGATCTGACGAGGCTGCTCGTCGGCTCCGAAGGGACGCTGGGGATCGTCACGAAAGCGGTCCTCAAGCTCATCCCGTTCCCGGAAACGGCCGCGACGATACTCGCGTTCTTCCGCAGCAACCAAGACGGGTCGAGTGCGGTGACCGGGATTATCGGGGAGCGCATCACCCCCTGTGCGCTGGAACTGATGGACCGCACGGCGATCGACTGCGTCCGAGAGAATGTCGGCCTTTCCGTGCCGGAGGAGACCGGGTGCGCCCTCCTGATCGAGGTGGACGGGTCGAAGGAGTCCGTGTCCTCGGAAGCGGAGAGGGTGGAGCGGGTTTGCCGGCGGTACGGGGCGATCGAGGTCGGCCGGGCGGAGGACGCGCAGGGGCGGGAACGGCTGTAGACGCTCCGCAGGTCGATCTCCCCGGCGCTGCGGAAGGTGAACCCGGTGAAGATCAACGAGGACATCGTCGTCCCCCGCAGCCGTCTGCCCGAGATGATGGCGTTCCTTGCGGACCTGGCATCCCGGAGGCGCCTCAAGATCGTCAACTTCGGACACGCGGGGGACGGGAACATCCACGTGAATGTGATGATATCCGGAACGGACGAGGAGGAACGCCGGCAGGCGGACGAGGCGGTCGCCGAGGTATTCCGGAAGACCGTGGCGCTCGGCGGGACGATCTCGGGGGAGCACGGCATCGGGATCTCCAAGGCTCCCTTCCTCGAGATCGAAGTCGGCCCTCTGGGCGTCTCCGTGATGAAGCGGCTGAAAAGCTGCTTCGACCCCAACGGGATTCTGAACCCGGGGAAGATCTTCGCGGAAGAAGGGGTGGCGCAGCGGTGAAACGCGAAAATTTCGAGCCGCTTACGGCCGCCTGCGCAAAATGCGGGACCTGCAGGACGGTCTGTACCCTCTACCCGGAGCGGAAATCCGAGATTTCGGTGGCCCGGGGGAAAATCACCCTCGTGGAGGCCGCCGTCTCCGGCCTCGACGGGAACGCGGAGGCGATGCAGGAAGCCCTGTCCGACTGCCTGCTCTGCGGCAGGTGCGAGCGAGGCTGCCCGAACCAGGTGCCGGTAGAGGAGATCATCATGAAGGGGCGGGCCGCCCTGGCGGAGGAGTTGGGCATCCCGGCATGGAAACAGGTCGTCTTCGGGAAGGTGATGCCGTCTTCCGCCGCTAGGGGCGTGGCGCGCAAGGCGGGGGCGGCCGCCCAGAAGCTCCTCCTTCGCAAGGTGCCCACGGGGAGCGGGCTGCACTACCGGTTCCCGGAGAGGTTCGGGTTCGAGGGGCGTACCGTCCCGGGGCTGGAGGGGACGAGTTTCCGGGAATCCCTGGAACCCGGCGAGGCGGTCCGTGGGGAGGTGATCCTATTCGTCGGTTGCGTGTTCGACCACGTCTTCCCGCGGGTGGGACGGGCTGCCTACGAGACGCTTCTCCTCTCGGGGAAAGGGATCTCCGTATTCCGCGGTGCGGCGTGCTGCGGGCTTCCCGCCCTGGTGTCGGGGGATCGGCCGTCGGCTTTGCGGTGCATCGAGGAAAACGTGAGGCGGCTCTCCGACGCTTCGCCCGAGCGTATCGTGTTCCCGTGCGGCTCCTGCCTTCTCATGTTCCGGCGAAACATCCTCTCCCTGCTGACCAAGGAGCATCCCCTCTACGGAGAGGCCGTCCGCGTGGCGGACCGGTGCGAGGATTACGCCGGCTTCCTCCTCGCATCGGGCGTGGCCTCCCGTCTTCCCGACCCACCGAAAGGGGAGAGGACAGGGCAGGTCGGGTACCACGATCCGTGCCATCTCTCGGGGACCCTCGGCAAGGACAGGGAGGGACGGGAGTTGCTTCGCGCGGCGGTCGGGGATTCCTTTTCCGAAATGAGGGGCGCGGATCTTTGCTGCGGGTACGGGGGGACGTTCAACATCCGCGATTACCCGACTTCCTCGAAGATCGGAAAAAACAAGGTTTCCGTCGCGGCGGAAGGAGGTACGACCGTGATCGCCACCGCCTGTTCCGGCTGCATCCTCCAGATGCGCGACATGGCCGCCCGCACCGACCCTTCCCTTCGGGTCGTCCACCTCGCGGAACTTGTTTCCCAAGCGATTTCCCGTCGTTGACATATCTTGCAGCGGGATGGTATGAAACTCCATTACCGCATGCACATTGCCTTAGGAGGGGGGAGGCATGTCTCTTCAGGAGATGTTCGACGAACTGCGCAAAAAAAATGCCCAGGCGCTGGAGGGTGGCGGGAAGAAACGGATCGAGACGCAGCACGCCCAGGGCAAACTCACGGCAAGGGAACGGATCGAACTTCTCCTCGACCCGAATTCGTTCGAGGAGCTTGACCGGTTCGTCCAGCACCGATGCGCGGATTTCGAGATGGAGAAGTATCTGGGGGACGGCGTCGTCACCGGGTACGGCCAGGTAAACGGCCGTCTCGTCTATGTTTTCGCGCAGGATTTCACCATCTTCGGCGGGTCCCTCTCTGAGACGTACGCCGAGAAGATCTGCAAGATCATGGACCACGCGGCGCGCAACGGTGCGCCGTTCATCGGTCTCAACGATTCCGGAGGGGCCCGGATCCAGGAAGGGGTCCACAGCCTGGCCGGCTATGCGTATATCTTCCTGCGGAACACGCTCTACTCGGGCGTGGTTCCCCAAATATCTGCCATCATGGGGCCGTGCGCGGGCGGGGCGGTGTACTCACCGGCGATCACCGATTTCATCCTGATGGTGAAGAACACCTCCTACATGTTCGTGACCGGCCCCGACGTCATCAAGACCGTGACCCACGAGGAGGTGACCAAGGAGGATTTGGGCGGGGCGATGTCGCACAACGAGCGCAGCGGTGTGGCGCATTTCGCCGCCGAGGACGAGAAGGAGTGCATCTTCCTGATCCGCGAACTTCTCTCCTTCCTCCCCCAGAACAACATGGAGGACCCCCCCGTCATCGCCACCAAGGATCCTCCGGACCGGATGGACGAGAGCCTCAACCAGATCGTCCCCGACATCCCGACCAAACCGTACGACATCCGGGAGGTCATCAGGAAAGTGGTCGACGACGGCTACTTCTTCGAGGTCCAGGAGCATTACGCCAAGAACATCGTCATCGGCTTCGCGAGGATGAACGGCCGGCCCGTCGGGATCACGGCCAACCAGCCCTCGATCCTCGCCGGCTGCCTCGATATCAACTCCTCGATCAAGGGGGCGCGATTCGTCCGGTTCTGCGACGCCTTCAACGTCCCGCTTCTGACCTTTGTCGACGTCCCCGGCTTCCTTCCGGGAAGCGGGCAGGAGTATGGCGGGATCATCAAGCACGGGGCGAAGCTCCTGTACGCCTTCGCCGAGGCGACCGTGCCCAAAGTGACCGTCATCACCCGGAAAGCGTACGGCGGCGCGTACGACGTCATGGCGTCCAAGCATATCCGCGCGGACGTGAACTTCGCCTACCCGACTGCGGAGATCGCCGTGATGGGCCCGGACGGGGCGGTCAATATCATCTTCCGGAAGGAACTCGTCAAGTCGGACAACCCGGAGAAGACCAAGGCGGAGCTCGTCGCCGACTACCGCGCCCGCTTCGCTTCCCCCTACAAGGCGGCCGAACTCGGGTACATCGACGAGGTCATCATGCCGGAGGAGACCAGGCCCAAGATCATCAAGGCCCTCGAGATGCTATCGAACAAGCGGGACACGAACCCGCCGCGCAAGCACGGCAACATTCCCCTGTAAAGGAGGTCGGCCTTGTTCCGGAAAATCCTGATTGCCAACCGGGGAGAGATCGCCGTCCGCGTGGAGCGGGCCTGCCAGGAGATGGGGATACGGACGGTGGCCGTCTATTCCGAGGTCGACCGGCACGCGCTGCACGTCCGGTGCGCGGACGAGGCGTACCTGATCGGTCCTCCCCCCGCCGGCGAATCGTACCTCGTCATCGACAAGATCATCGACGCGGCAAGAAAGAGCGGCGCCGAGGCGATCCACCCCGGCTACGGGTTCCTTGCCGAGAATCCGACATTCGCCGAGCGCTGCGAGAAGGAGGGGATCAAACTGATCGGCCCCTCGGCGCACGCGATGCGAACGATGGGATCGAAGACCCTGGCCCGGAAAACCGTGCGGGCGGCGGGTGTCCCGGTGGTCCCCGGCACGGTGGAGCCGATTGCCACCGAGGAGGAAGTGTTCCGGGTGGCAGGGGAGATCGGATTCCCGGTCATGCTGAAGGCCACCGCGGGCGGCGGCGGGAAGGGGCTGCGCCTGGTGAGGGGGGAGGAGGACCTGCGGTCCTCGCTGCGGATGGCGAAGTCGGAAGCGAAATCCGCCTTCAGCGACGACTCGATCTACATCGAGAAGTACATCGAGAATCCCCGGCACGTGGAGATCCAGATCCTGGGCGACCGGCACGGAAACTACGTCCACCTGGGCGAACGGGAGTGCTCGATCCAGCGCCGTCACCAGAAGGTGATCGAGGAGTCCCCGTCGGTGGTCATTACCCCCCAGGTGCGCGCGGCGATGGGGAAGGTTGCGATCGACGCCGGACGGGCGGCGAACTACGAGGGCGTCGGGACGGTCGAGTTCCTCGTGGACAAGGAGATCAATTTCTACTTTCTCGAAATGAATACGCGGCTCCAGGTCGAGCACCCGGTCACGGAGATGGTTACGGGGGTCGACATCGTGAAGGAGCAGATCCGGATTGCCGCCGGCGAGAAGCTTTCCCTCCGCCAGGAGGACGTGAAGCAGACCGGCCATGCGATCGAGTGCCGCGTCTATGCGGAGGATCCCGACAGGAACTTCATGCCGTGCCCGGGCCTCATCACCTCGCTGCGGACGCCGGGCGGTCCCGGGGTCCGGGACGACTCGGGGGTATTCGAGGGGTTCGAGATTCCCATCTACTACGATCCGATCATTTCCAAGCTGGTCGTCTGGGGGAAAGACCGGCAGGAAGCGGTCGTCCGCATGAAGCGGGCGCTCGGCGAATACATCGTGACGGGAGTCAAGACGACGATTCCGTTCCACATCCGGGTGATGAACAATCAGCACTTTCTCGAGGGGAATTTCGACACCAATTTCATCGACAAGGTGTTTTTCCAGGAGGAAAGGGAGCGTGAGCTCCCCCACTTCCATGTCGCCGTGATCACCGCGGCCATTCAGCTTTTCCTGGACGAGAGGAAGCAGGCGATCGCCCGGCGGCCCGTTGGGGCGGGGGAACCGGCATCGTTGTGGAAATATTCCAGCCGGCCCGGAATGCCGAAATTCCGGTAGGAGCCGAACATGAACTATATCGCCACGATCGGGGACAGGGAAATCAAGGTTACGGTGGAGGAGGTCGGGGTCGCCCGGTACCTGGTGACGGGCGAAGGGAAGGAACATCTGGTCGACGCTCACCAGGTGCAGGACAGCATCTGGTCCATCCTGTACGGAACGGACTCCTTCGAGGTGGACGTCCAGGGAAGGGACGAGGAATACGAGGTGCTGATCGACGGGGACTGCTACAAGTTCTCCCTGATGAACGAGCAGCGCAAGGCGCTTATCCGGGCGGGGAGGAAGGGCGCTGCGGGGAAGGCGCTTGTCACCTCGCCGATGCCGGGGAAGGTGGTGAAGCTGCTGGTCGCCGAGGGAGAGGAGGTGCAGACCGACCAGGGCGTGATCGTCGTCGAGGCGATGAAGATGGAGAACGAGCTGAAGTCCGCCGTCACGGGAAAGGTCAAGGAGATCTTCGTGAAGGAAGGCGAGGTCGTCGAGTCGGGGGCGAAGCTGCTTCTGGTGGAATAGGGGGACGGGATGCCGGCACGAAAGGGAAAGGCGGCGGGCATGTCCCGCGTCAAGGCGGCCAGGGAGCGATGGGAGAAGCACATCCTTTCTCCGGTAGCGGCGAAGTCGCCCGAGCGGCGGAAGCGTTTTGAAACCACCTCCGGCGAGCCGGTCGAGCTCCTCTACACGCCGCAGGACCTCGAGGGGGTCGACTACCTGCGGGACGCGGGGTTCCCGGGGGAATACCCCTTTACCCGGGGCGTGCAGCCGACGATGTACCGGGGGCGCCTCTGGACGATGCGGCAGTACGCGGGCTTCGGCGACGCCCGGGAGTCGAACCGGCGATACCGCTACCTGCTCGAGCAGGGGCAGACAGGGCTCTCGGTGGCGTTCGATCTCCCCACACAGATGGGGTACGACTCGGACAATCCGGTCGCGGCGGGCGAGGTGGGGAAAGTAGGCGTGGCGATCGACTCGCTCCAAGACATGGAAGTCCTGTTCGACCGGATCCCCCTCGGGAAGGTGTCGACCTCGATGACGATCAACTCCACGGCGGCGATCCTGCTTGCCATGTACATCGCGGTGGGACAGAAGCAGGGGGTTTCCCCGGAAGCGCTCAACGGCACCATCCAGAACGACATCCTCAAGGAATACATCGCGAGGGGGACCTACATCTACCCGCCGGCGCCGTCCATGCGGATCATCACGGACATATTCGCCTTCTGCAAGGAATATGTACCGAAGTGGAACACGATCAGCATCTCGGGGTACCACATCCGGGAGGCGGGCTCCACGGCAGCGCAGGAGATCGCGTTCACGCTGGCCAACGGGATCGCCTACGTGCAGGCCGCGATCGATGCGGGGATGTCGGTGGACTCGTTCGCCTCGCGACTGGCCTTCTTCTTCAACGCGCACAACAACTTCCTCGAGGAGGTGGCCAAGTTCCGGGCGGCCCGTCGCCTCTGGGCGAAGATCATGCGGCACCGGTTTCGGGCGAAGGACCCCCGGTCGTGGATGCTACGGTTTCACACGCAGACCGCCGGGTCGTCGCTCACGGCCCAGCAGCCGGACAACAATATCGTCCGGGTGGCGGTCCAGGCGCTCGCGTCCGTCCTCGGCGGGACGCAGTCCCTGCACACCAACTCCCGGGACGAGGCGCTCTCGCTTCCCACCGAGGATTCCGTGCGCATCGCCCTCCGCACGCAGCAGATCCTGGCCCACGAAAGCGGTGTCGGGGACACGGTAGACCCGCTCGGCGGCTCCTACTGCATGGAGGCGATGACCTCGAGTCTCGAGCGGCAGGCGGAGGAGTACATCAGGAAGATCGACCGCCTGGGAGGAATGGTCAACGCGATCGACCGCGGGTACGTCCAGAAGGAGATCCAGGATGCCGCTTTCCGATACCAGCAGGAGATCGAGCGGAAGGACCGGATCATCGTCGGGATGAACGAGTTCGCGATCCGGGAACCGAAGCCGGAGAATCTGCTCACGGTCGACCCGAAGATTGAAAAGGGCCAGCGGAAGCGTCTTGCGGGCCTTCACAAAAAGCGGGATGGCCGCGTCGTCCGGGAAAGGCTCTCCGGCCTGGAGAGGGCCTGCCGCGGCAAGGAAAACATCATGCCGTTCATTCTGGAGGCTGTGAAGGCCTCAGCCACGCTCGGGGAGATCTCGGACGTGCTGCGGGGGGTCTTCGGCACGTACCGGGGGAAAATCACGATCTGATCCTCCTTCTCGCTTCGGAAGAGGGAGCAAGCCACGGAAGCCAGGGACTCGATCGGCGCATCCAACGAATGATACCCGCAGTCAACATCCGGTCCGAGGAGGGGAAAGATGGCCGGGATCCAGTGGGAGAGGGAATTCGGCGCGGCGTTGGAAAAGGCGAAACAGACCGGCAAACCGGTATTCCAGGACTTCTGGTTCGACGGCTGAATCGGCTGCGCCCAGATGAATACGGGTCCGTATTCCGAAGAGAAGGTGCAACGATTCATCGAGGAACGTTTCCTCCCCGTAAGGAGCGAATGCTTCTGGGACAACCCCACCCCGCTGATGGAGAAATACGGGATCAAGTGGACTCCGACCTTTCTCGTCCACGATTCCGGGGGGAAGGAGCATCACCGGTTCGTGGGCTACGTCCCCACGGACGATCTCTTCGCTCAGCTTGGTCTGGGGATCGGCAAGATCTTCTACGACTCGGACCGGATGGACGACGCGATCCGCCAGTTCCAGACAGTGATCGAGCGCCACCCCGGTGCGGGGGCAACTCCCGAAGCCGTTTTCCTGCGAGGTGTCGCCGAATACAAGCACACCCACGATGCGAAAGCGCTGCGACGGGCCTACGATGCCCTGACGGCACACTATCCGCAGTCCGAATGGGCCAGGAGAGCGGCACCGTATTCCGCGATCCCGCTATGATCCTATAGACAGGGCGGCCGCTCCCCCCCCGGGGGCGGCTGCCCCGCCGCCTTCCCGTCGCTTCCCCTTCCGCCCGCCGATCGATTTCTGGTACATTGGGCAGATGGCAAACCTGCGGGAACGGGCGCGACCTCTTCTCTTTCTGATCGCCTGCCTCCTCGTGGTGGCGTTCCCGTCGCCTCTTTTGGCGGATCCGGATCCGGGGGTCCGCTCCCTCGTGACGGAGCGTACCGCCCCGCCGCCTTCCGGGCCCGTGATCGCCGTCCTCTGCTATCACGACATCTCGGACGAGCAAGATGCGCCGCGCTACACGATACCCCCCTCCCTGTTCCGGTCGCGGATCCGTGAGTTGAAATCCGGAGGGTGGACCTTCCTCTCTCTTTCGGAGCTTCTTTCCTACAGGAATCGCCAGGCGGAACTTCCCCCCCGGGTCGCCGTGCTTACCTTCGACGACGGGTATCAGAGTTTTTTCGAGCGGGCGCTTCCGATACTGCGGGAGGAGGGGATCAAGGCGACGCTGTCAATCGTCACCTCCTTCGTCGACGATCCGCCGAAGAACCTCCCTCCCCTGATGTCCTGGAAACAGATCCGGGAGGCGGATAAGAGCGGCCTGGTGGAGATCGCGTCGCATAGCCACGGCCTTCACCGGTACGAGACGTCCAACCCATACCGGGACACCGCCCCTTCCGTCACCACGCGGCGGTACATTCTCAAGGAAGTGCGTTACGAAAGCCGCGGGGAGTACCTGGCGCGCATCCGGGAGGATCTTCGGGAATCGCGGCGCATTCTCCGGGAAAAATTGGGACATGAGGTGTCGGTCCTCGCCTGGCCTTACGGGGAACATAACGCAGCGGCCCGGCGCATTGCGTCCGAAGAAGGCTTCGCAGTGACCCTCGGGCTGGACGATGTTCCCGCATTCGCGGGGGACATCGCGGCGGGGTACCTGCCGAGAGTGATGATGTACCGGGGAACCCGGATCGAAGGGAAGGGGCTGGGGTGGCTCTTCCCGCCGCGCATCCCCGTTCGGGCCGCCCAGGTGGACCTGGACGAGGTGTACGACCCCGATCCAGAGGTCTTTCGCCGGAAGGTGGATACGCTCGTGGAGAAGGTTCAGGGGCTTGGGGCGACCCACGTGTTCCTGCAGGCGTGTCCCGATCCCGACGGGTCCGGTTTTTTCCGGGCGGCCTGGTTCCAGAACCACCAGGTTCCCGTGCGCGCGGACATCTGGTCGATGGCGGCTCACAAGTTCCTCCGCAAGGGGATCAGGGTCTGGATCCGGGCCCCTTCCATGAACCTCACCTGGGAGTGGGAGAGGCACCCCGACTGGCGCATTCCCTTTCGGAAGAGAAAAGGAGGGAAACTCGCCACGCCCTGGTACTTTCGTCTCTCCCCGGATCTGGAGGGGGCGCGGAAGGCGGCGATCGACTTCTTCACGGACATGGCCGTCTATCTTCCGATCCAGGGAGTACTCTTCGACGACGATGCCTATATGCTCCGGAACGAGCGTCTCCGGGGGTCGGGAGTCAGCACCCCGGAGGCGAAATCGGAGGCGATGCGGGAGTTCCTCGAGCAGATCAAGTCGGCGGTTCTCGCCTGGCGGCCGAACTGCGCCTTCGGACGGAACATCTACGCCCGGGCGATGGAGCGGGACGGCGTGCACCCGGACTTCTCGCAGGACTTCGAGCAGTACCTGCGGAATTACGACCTGACGGTGGTCATGGCGTACGCGCGGATGGAAGGGCACGAAAAGGACGCGGCGGCATGGGTGGAGTCGCTGGCCAGGCGCGCGATCCGGAAGTGGATTCCGCCGAAGGGCAGGGAATCGGAAGCGCCGCCCGTCATGCTCAAATTCCAGGCCTACGACTGGTCGGAGGAGAAGTGGGTTCCGGCGGAGGAGCTGGCGTCGATGGTCAAGGGGGCCCGGCGCGCGATGGTGGGAAACCTCGGCGTGTACCCCGTGTTTCCGGAGGAGGGGGATATCCCGGTGGGGCTTTTGGGCGAGCCCGCTATTCCCGTAACCTCAAAAGGGTATCCGGAACCGAAGTAGCCCGCCGTAGCGGCGGAACCCTTGCCCCTGCCCCCGGGCGTTCGAGTCGGATGCGATCCCCCCCAAAGACACCAGGCCGAGCCCGATCTTCCTGTCCAGGCCCAGTTCCGCGGAGTAGGTCGGCCCGCCATTCGCCCCTTTCTCCTGCTGGGCCCCTGCCATGACGGTGCCGTAGAACTCCCAGCGGGGGTAGAACATCCATCGCCAGTCCACGCCCGCCTCTTCCGACGTGTAGCGCTCCGGGTCGAACACGCCGACGTCGAGGTCGTCGGAGAAGCCGAGCCAGCCGAACCGTAGGATCCCCGTCACGTTGACGATGTCGCCGCGCAAGTACAGACTGCGGGTCAGGTTCAGGCCGAACCGTTCCCCGCGATTCTCCCGATCCTGCCCCGTCCCGTTCTTGTTGTGGTGGTAGAGGAGGGCGGCGGAGGCGGTGATCTCGGTCTTCCAGAGGAAGTGCTTGGACGCCGACAGGGCGAACGAGTCGATGGTGACCCGGTTCTGGAAGGAGAGGATGGAGTCCCAGTGGCCGCGTTCCCAGTCGAGGGTGAACCGGACGGTGTCCGCCGGCGTAAGCGCTACCCCGAAATTGCCCGACCAGGGATGAAAACCGTTACTGTCGTACCGGGTATATCCGCCGCCCGCGTGCCACTCCACCCCCGGTGACCCGCGATACGAGAAGGACAGGGAGTCCCCCGTCCCGTCGACGGAGTCCTCGTCGTCGATGTTTTCCTGCTTTCCCGGGGAACCCTGCCGGAAGAAGACCTGCCGGACCGCTCCATCCACGTCCAGGCCCTTGGCCGGCCGGCCGTGGGCGGAGAGCGTCACTTCGTACATGGAGAGCTCGTCGGAGTCGCGCGACCCGCGGACTTCGAGAGCGGCATACCGGGCCAGACGCTCCCGAACCCGGACGATCTGGTCCTGGACATCCTTGTCTGCCGGCGTCGTCTCCGCTGCGCGCGCGATATACAGCCCCGCCTCCTCCGGCATGTCGAGGAAGAGGCGGGCGCGGGACTGCCCGGTGAGCGCCTCCGGGTCGGAAGGGCTTTTCTCCAGCACGCGGGCAAACTCGTAGGAGGAGGCCCGGAATCGGCCCTGCCAGAGGAGGGACTGCGCCAGACCCCGCTGTGCATCGAGGTCCGAGGGGTTGGCAGAGAGGATTTTCCGGTACAGGGTTTCCGCATCCGTCAGCCGGTCGCCCCAGCGGTACGCGAGTGCGAGAGAATGCTGCGCTTCGACGTCATGGGGGCGGTTGGCCACTACCGACGCAAGGAGCGGAATCGCTTCCTTCGTCCGGTCGGCCCAGATCAGCTGCTTCCCGAGGGACAGGCGGAGTTCCGGCTCGAGCGCGGGGTTCTCCGCGATCGCGGACCGGTAGGCGGCGATCGCATCCGCGTGCATGTCCCGCTCGGCATACAGGTCGCCGAGATCCCGGTACGTCTCCCCCTTCGGGTCGAGCGCAAGGGACTCGCGGAACTTCGCGACGGCCTGCGGGTAGGCGTTCAGGTCCCAGAAGTTCCTCGCTTCTTCCGCAAGCGCCTCCGCCCGATCGTTCGGCGATGCCGCCTCCTCCGATTTCGCAGGCGAGGGGATTGCGCCGATCAGGAGGAAGAGAAGGACGGAAAGAAGGATGACCGGCGTCCTGGCGGTGGATAATCCAGACAATGCCTACGTCCTTTTCGTTTTCCATAAGGTAACTTCCGGACGGCGCCGGAGTACCCCCACCGGCGTGTACAGGAACGCGATGAACGAGGTGATGGCCCAGTAGAGCAGGGGATAAAGGACGGTGTAGGGAGCATAGGCCAGGACGGACCGGTCGTAATGCCGGTCCAGGATGATCCCGGCCGTCAGCTGGGTGATGCACACCGACGCGATCATCATACCCCAGAAGTTCGGGATCGGGGCCGCGCCTACCGGCGGGATTCCGATGGCGTAGGAGATGATCCAAAGGGAGGTCAGAATCACGAAGCAGAACGACCACAGGATGGAAAGAATCGACTCGTAGGCGACCGGCCATTGCCGGAGGTTTTTACTGTGCAGGAGGATCCCGAGGTGACTGCGCAGGACCTGCCCCAGGCCGATGGCCCACCGCTTCCGCTGCTTGAAGAAGGCCCCGAGCGTCTCCGGCACCTGCATCCAGACGAGCGCCTTCGGCTCGTAACGGATGTCCCAGAACCGTTTCTGGAGCCTCCAGGACATGTCGATGTCCTCGGTGGCCATCGACGGGTTGAACAGTCCGACGTCGAACAGCGCTTTTTTCCGGAACGCGACAACGACTCCGGACACGGTCTGGATGCGTCCCCACACGCGCTGGGCCCGGCGCAGGAGCCCCACGATCGATGTGAATTCGATCAGCTGGATCTTGCTCAGCAGCGTCCGCCGGTTGAAGACGCGCGGGTTTCCGGTGACGGCGGCAACCCGGGCAGAGGAGAAATGGGGAACGAGGTAGCGCAGGATCCGGGGGTCGACGACTGCGTCCGCGTCGATGGTCAGGACGATCTCCCCGTTGAGGCAGAGGAGGGCGTCGTTCAGCGCCATGGCTTTCCCCTCGTTCACGGTTTTCTGTATCAGTCGGACGCGTCCGGACTCTACGTAGGGGGTGATCCTGGCGACGGTGCCATCCGTGGAACCGTCGTCGACCACGACGACCTCGAAGTTCGGGTAATCGATCCGGAGGGCACCTTCCATGGTGGACTCGATCACCTTCTCCTCGCAATAGGTCGGGATCAGCACAGAAACCATGGGGGGAGGATCGGGGAGGGTGTAGAGGTCGGCCTCCTTCTCCTCGGGGAGCCGCTCCTTTCGCGTGAAGTAGATGAGCGAGGTGGTCAGCCAGACGATGGCGGAAAAGACCGGATAGAATCCGAAGAAGACGAGCATGACCCAGTAGACGTTGGTTTGCTGAAAGGCGACAAGCGCCGCGATGATCTCCGCCATTTCAGACGCCTAGAGGAACATTGAAATGTTTTCGGTCTTCCTCCCGGGAGACGATCACGAGCGGCGCGTCTTTCAGGAAATCGTACCCCGGGTGGTCGAGTTTCCTGCCGAGATAGTCGGTTTCGCGCTCCTCGGAGACAGGGGGGAGGTTTTTCCTGGGTCCCTTGCGGCGGAAGATGCCTACGTTGTGCCGGACCCACAGAAGGGTAAGAACGGAGCAGATCAGGAAGGTCAGGAAGATCACAAGGAAAGCCATGGAGGCGTCCTCCACGGTTACCTGCGGTATCACCTGGTTCCACCAGGAGATGAACAGGATCCATGTCAGGACGGCAAGAAGGGCGTGGAGGATGCCCTTAATTGTCATTCTGGGGGTGGAGGTGACGAATATTGCTTCTTATCAGTTATGTTTGATGCCATTGGGCTCCTTCTGTAGCATTTCCGTTGCTCATTCGCCATGCCATAATAAGGATGTTCAAGAATCATGCCGGCTATATTTCTGATATTGCATGCTTTTCCTCTTCGTTGGCCCAGTAGTGGTGATGGCCCTTCGTTGAAGGGTCATGTAAGCGTTCCTATTGAAATTCGAAGGGGGTGTATCCTTTCATTGGAAGCGCGACCAACCAGGAAAAGGAGGCTCCCCCCGATTTGTTGGCAACATCATTATCGAAATAACCTCGAATCGGGATGGAAATGGAAACACACCGAAGAAATAATCAAGATTTCTGACCAGATACAAGAATGTTATAAAAAAAGGATTGCGGGAGGGGCCAAGTCAGCAAAAGATATTCGTTACGTTTTTGAGAAAAGGAGAGGTTGAGCTTTCCATTCATTCAATAACACTTGTGTTAAGGAAATAATTTCCCTATAGTTGCAATTTTTTATGCTAAAAAATGTAGAATTATGGCAACATGGGTGTAAAATGAGCCCCAGAGGAACTCCT
>DATHRT010000035.1:0-3402 GCA_035464915.1 Candidatus Limnocylindria bacterium | reverse complement strand
CGGGGTTCCGGGGTCCCTGCCGCCGGTTTCGGCGTCAGAGGGGTGGGAATCCCCGTAATCCGTTTAAACCATATGTCGTCGACGAAAATCGTGTATGCGCCCGGCGTGTGGAAATCCAACGTGAAAAACGCCATCGCCTTCCGGTTGAGAGACGGGAGCGTGTCCAGCGGAATCAGCACTTCCCGCCATTCCCTGGTGACTCCGCCCGGAAGGAACCGGGAAACGGATCCTATGGGCAGTCCGTCTTCCCGGGCGGCCCAGGCGTCGTCTGCGAGCTTGATGCGGAACTCCTCCCCACCCTGCGCCCCCCGGACCCAGAAGGAAAGGTACGAATATCCGCGGGTGTCGAGATATGTCTTGCTCCTTTGGCGAAAGTCGTGAAAGGAAATCCAGACCGCGGCGAACCCGCTTGCCTCCTTCCTTGCCGTGATCCGAAGGCTTCGCCCGCCGTCGCCCCGGAACACGTCGGACACCCTTCTCATCGAGACGGAAGAGGGCGCCTGTTCGGAGGCGTTGGGGAACCCCCCGACATGATTCTGCACGCCGCGATCGAAGTCGGCTATCCGCAGCAGGGGGGAAGGGTCCGGTTCCGGTTGCGCCAGCAACGACGTATCGCCATGCCATGCGAAAAGAGATAGAAAGCATACGAGAAAGAACCGGATCCGTCCTGCCGTCGGAAATCCGTTCCTGCCGGCCCGAGGTGTCCTCCCGGTCCGCACGGATCAAAGGTCCATCACGAGCTTGTTGGCGGGGGAGGTATCGATCGTGGTGCCGAAGGTCTCCAGGGTCGCCGAGACCGCCCGGAAATCCTCCGTGGGGGAAAACACCGGATCCACGGAACCGCTTCGCTCCAGGGCGTCGAGAACGGTCGTTACGGTGATCTTGTGGATGTCGCGCGCAGGCTGATAGGCGGTCTCCTCATATTCCTCCCGCTCCGTGGTAGAGAAAAGCCCGCCGGCCGAAAGATCCGACAGGATCTGGCGTATCAGGTGGGCGGGCATTCCCAGAACGTCGGCGATTCCGGGGGCGGTCAGCGGCTTTTCCCCTTCGGAGAATTTCCTTATCACGACCCGGGCGATCAGCAGGGAAATAAGCTTCCTGTTGTATGGGGAAACTTTCTCCGGATCCGCGGGCCCCCCGTAGGTGTGTACGTTCTGGACGGCATGGGATAGTTCCGATCCGAAGAGGACGATCATCCAGCTGATCTGCAACCAGACCAGGAACAAGGGCAGGGCGGCAAAGCTCCCGTAGATGGCGTTGGCCCGTGACACGCCGACCTGGAAAGCGATGTAGATCCACTGGAAGGCCTGGTAGGCGGTTCCGCTCACCACGGCCGCGATCAGGCCCGACCGGAAATGGACTTTCGTGTTCGGCATGTAGATGTAAATGAAGGAGAAAAGGGCCCAGATCAGGACAAAGGGAATGATGTCCAGCAGGAGGAGGATCGGACCCGGGGGCACGCCGAGGCGGGAAACGATCTCTGCCACGTATTTCACCTTGCCCGCCATCGTTACCGTCAGGCTGCTCGCCATGATAAAAAGGAGCGGGCATACCAACACGACAGAAAGGTAGTCGCTGCTTTTCCGGCCAAAACTGCGGGGCTTTTCGACTTTCCAGATATCGTTGAACGATCGCTCGACGTATCCGAGCACATTTATGACGGACCAGAACAGCAGGGCAACCCCGATCCCGGCGACGATGCCTCCCCGGGTTTTCTGGAGAAGGGAGCCGGAAAATTCGAAAACTTTAAGCAATACGTCTTCCTGGCCGGAAAACTTTTCCAGGAGCTGTAATTGGAGTCTCTTGTCGAACCCGAATCCCTTTGCGATGCCGAAAATCATCGCAATGATGGGGACGACAGAAAGCAGGGAATAGAAGGTCAGCGCCGACGCCTTCACGGAGCAATGATCATCCTGAAAGCCCCGGATCGTCATGAGAAAGACCTTGAGCGTGCGTACGATAAACGCTTTTGTCCGGGAGAGTTCCTTTACCGGAAGCATCCAGATGTCGTTTCTGAGGAAATCGAGCGTGGTGGAGATCTTTTCCTTCATCGTCGGCCTTTCCCGAAACGGATCCTATTTTCCCCCCGAAAAGGAATCGATGACGGGACTCCTTAGTATTGCGGAAAATATTTTCTCAGATTTTCCGGCTCGGGAGTTTTGAAATTTCCTCCGGAACGACGCTTAAAAAATAGGCATGCTGTTCGGCTGCAAAGAAAAACCGGTTGCTGGACCGACCGCGTATTTTCATTACATCCACTCTCGTAAATATTCCGCATGGTAGTCCACAGGTTATCCACATTCTTTGTGGAATGGCAGGGGGTGTAGGTTCTCCCCCTGCCGTGACGCGAGGCGATCGGGAGTTAGTAGTTCTCCTCCGCAGGGACGAACCAGGCCTGGGGGTGGGCGCACGTGACGCAGCGTTCCGGCGCTTCGGTACCCTCGTGAATGCGCCCGCATTTGAGGCACTTCCAGCGGATCGGTTTCTCCCGCTTGAACAGGGTCCCGTTCTTCAAACGCGCGAGCAAGGTCTGATACCGCTTCTCGTGCTCCACTTCCACCTCAGCGACACGGAAAAATATCGTCGCGGCCGCCTTAAACCCTTCCTCCTCGGCGATCTTTCCGAAAGTCGGGTAGATATGGGACCACTCGTCGTGCTCTCCGGCGGCAGCCGCTTCCAGGTTGACGGCGGTATCGCCGATCCTGGTCGGGTAGGCGGCGGTGATTTCGACGTCTCTTCCCTCGAGCAGTTCGAAGTAGCGCTTGGCATGCATTCTCTCGTCGGACGCCGTTTCCAGGAAAATGCTGGCGATCCCTTCGTATCCCTCCTTGGAGGCGATGCTCGCATAGAAGGTGTAGCGGTTCCTGGCCTGCGATTCCCCGGCGAATGCCGCAAGCAGATTTTTTTCCGTCCTCGATCCTTTCCGTGCCATGAACTTTCCTCCTGTTTGGGTGTTTCCCTGCCTGGGGGTGCTTCTTGATTATACAGGAATGAAGTTGGCATTTATTTCCGAATTCTCCCGTTTCCCCTCACGCACCGCATCGGATACCTTGTTGAAGGAGGCGATCGACGCGAGGAGATGGTCTTCCTGCGGAAGTTCGGTCACGCCGCGAAAGGGGGGTATCCTCGGGTCGCCGGCAGGAAAAAAAAAAGAGCCCGGCCCGGTGTGCGGGCCGGGCGGCCGGCGGTGCCGGCCTCAGGAGTGCATGCTCAGAATTGCTTCCGCCTCGTCGGATCGGGCCCGGAGAATCTTCTCCGGTTTCACGAGCATGACGGGGCGCTTCGTCGTGTAGACGACTTTCTCCGCGACGCTCCCCATGAGGGCGCGGGTCAGTCCCGTGCGCCCGTGCGTACTCATGATGATGAAATCCACATCCTCCTTGTGCGCCAGGCCGAGAATCC
>DATHRT010000034.1:0-1531 GCA_035464915.1 Candidatus Limnocylindria bacterium | reverse complement strand
GGTGGAGATCGCGGTGCCCGAGGAGTTCCTGGGAGGCGTGATCGGGGACGTCAACGCCCGCCGGGGGAGGGTCGTCTCGGTCGACCGCCGCGGGGAAATAAGCCACCTCTCCGCCCTGGTCCCGCTGAAGGAGATGTTCGGATACGTCACGTCCCTTCGTTCCCTGTCCCAGGGGCGGGGTACCCACATGATGAAGTTCTCCCACTACGACCGGGCGGCGCGGAACACACCGTGAGACTAAGAAACGGGACGTTCCTAAGAACTCTTCCTCCCCTGCGCCGGGCGCCGGGGTCGGCTTACGCATCCTCGGAGGGGGTCCCTCGCTTCGTCGCTCGACTTGCGAAGCACCGCAAGTCTGCGCTCGCCCTTCCTCCCCGAAAAGCTCCGCTCGGAACCCCCTTCCTCGGCTGCTCCGCCATATACTCCCCCGCAGCCGGCCCCCTGCCGCGGGTTCCTGCGACCGGAGGACCCTGGGCGGTTTGGGAGGCTTCCGTTCCGCTACGCTCGAGAGGAAAGCGCAGCAAGCCGAAGGAGTGGGGGCGCAGTGAGGTAAAGCGCAGCCGTGCAGGTTCACCGCACGGCGAGCCACGAACGGAGCCCCCCTCCGAGGCTGCGGAGCGTTATTTGTCCCCGCGATCGGGGCCCCGTGCGAAGGGGAGCCTGATGGGGAAGGAGGATGGATGAAGAAGTTCGACGAGCAGTTCTACAAGGACCGGGTAAACACCTTCCCCTTCGTGAAGCTGATGGGGATGAAGCTCGTTTCGTCGGCCGGCGGGAAAAGCGTGATGCGGTGCACGATCCGCCCGATCTTAAGGAACACCGCGGGGACCCTGCACGGAGGAGTGATGGGGGCACTCGTGGACATGTCGGTGGCGACCGCGCTCCGAAGCGTCATGCCTCTCTCCTTCCGGATGACCACCGTGGAGTACAAGGTGAACTTTCTCAAACCGGTCTCCGAGGGGACGGTCACCGCCTACGGGACCATACTGCGCCGGGGGGCGACGATCGCCGTCGGATCAACCGAGATCCGCAACGGCGAGGAAGAGGTCGTGGCGTTCGGCTCCGCGACGTACTACATTCTGAAAACACCGGAGAAGAGAAACGTTACTGCTATAATGAATCGACCACCGGGCAGGGGGAGGAAACGGAGATGACCAGGGAAGGGCCGATCCGGCCGGAGATGTTTCTGGGGGATATCCTCCGCCAGTACCCGTCCGTGCGTGGAAAGGTTAAGGAGTTCTTCGGGGCCGAGTGCCTCCGGTGCAGGTCGAACGAGAAAGAAACGATCCACTACACCTCCTGGCACAAAGGTCTCGATCCCAAACAGGTCTGCCGGGAGCTGAACACCCTGCTCAAGGGGAAATGAGGGCGTAGCGCCCCCCCTCGACGGCCGCTTCCCCGCGGGCGACCATCCCCTCCAGGTGCTTTTCCATGAGCGCCCACTCGCCGTAGTCGTACCAGGGGCCCGGGCGGCCATCGCCGTAGACGATCCGTTCCGCCACGATTTCCTCGCGAGTCCGCGGCCGGCGGA
>DATHRT010000033.1:0-3236 GCA_035464915.1 Candidatus Limnocylindria bacterium | reverse complement strand
GTTTCTGCGCTGTCAGGTCCTCGATCCGCCGCTCCAGTTCCTTCACGCGCTCGTCCACCGGCTCGGTCCGGTACAGGTCCTCGACGGACACTCCCGTGATCCGCGCACCGCCGGTTTCGACTTTCGCCGAGAGAGAGTCCGACAGCAGATTGGGGGTCAGCCCGGGAAGGACGACAGTGTCCTCCGGTCTGTCCACCGCGACCACGCGCGTGACCTCGGCCATGTCCGGGTAAAGCACCACACGGTCGACACGGGAAGGGTATTCGGCGGGGAAGGCAGGCAAGGAAAGAAGGGTTGCCAGCAATACGATCGTCAACGTGATCGGGACCGGGTGTCTCCGCATCTTCCACCTCGCCTTGCCAGAATATCGGATGCCGCGACGCGGCAGCGTCCGGGGAGCAGGGCCTCCGCGATATTGGAACACCGGGCGGTGGAAAAGGTTCCCAGCGCGCGGCGGAAGGGACGTCACTTCCCTCCCTTGACCGCCTCGATCTCCTCCCTCTTCCGTCTGGCCTCCTCGACCTTCTTCAGGGCGCGGTTCAGGACCTCGTCGTCCGCGGACGCCCGGTTGAAGGCGTAGCAGGTATCGGCAAGGACCGACGAACGGAGACCCATCTGGCGGTTCTCTTCCATATCCAGGGAGAGCACCCCGTTCCATTGCTGGTCGACGATGCTGTAGGAACCGACGAAGATCGCACGAAAGGTCGACTCGAGCATCTCGTAGACGTGGGTGCATCCAACGTTCCGGGGGATCCGCTCCTTCACCTTCTTCAGGCCCCCCCGCCCCAGCACGGAGATCCCCGCAAGTTCCGAGAGCATCTCCAGCGGTTTCTCCTCGCAGCAGGGGTAGGGGATCCGGTCCATCTTTCCCGCGACCTCCACGATGCGGTACGCATCGTCCAGAAGGAGGGCCAGATTCATATCGTGGTAGTCGTCGTGCATCCGGGTGAGGGCCAGGATCTTCCCCTCCTCCAGCTTGTACATCTCGCACTTGACGATCCGCCCGAATACCTGCTTGTGATGCTTGGCCAGGCCCTTGATCGCCTCGTAGTCCCTATTCACCTGCTCCTCCTCCAGCGGCGCACAGGTTCCTGAGCACGGCCAGGTTTTTGATGTCCCTCTCGAACTCGTCGTTTCCGTCTTTGGGCGTCTCCAGCACCATCGGCAGCTTGCGGAATTCCGGGTGCGTCAAGATGCGGCGGAATCCGGAAAGCCCGATCTGCCCATCCCCGATGTGGAAATGCCGGTCGACCCGGCTGCCGAGAGCCGTCTTCGAGTCGTTCAGGTGCCACATACGGATGAGCGGCAGGATCCCGTGGCGGGCGAGTTCCTCGAGCAGCCCCTCCCACCCTTTTTTGCCCGATATATCATACCCCGCCTCGAAAAGGTGTGCGCTGTCGAGGCACACCGCCACGTCGGACGGCGCACCGGAAGCGTCGATCACGCGTCGGAGTTGCTCCATCGTCTGGCCGATCGAGTTTCCCTGCCCCGCGGTGTTCTCCAATAGAAGGGTCACCCCCCGGGGGAACCGGCCGAACGTGCGCAGGGCGCTCGCGATGCGCTCCTCCCCCGTCTCCTCCGGGTCCTCCCCCGACGAACCGGGATGCATGACGAGGTACGGGACGCCGAGCATCGCCGCGCGCGACGCCTCGTCCTCCAGCGCGTAGAGGGAACGCGTCCTTACGGCTTCTTTGGCGGAAGCGAGGTTGATCAGGTAGGCGCAATGGATGGCGATCGTCCAAACGCCCGTGCGGGCGCTCTCTTCGCGGAAGGCCCCGGCCTCATCCTCCTCGAGGGCCTTCCCCATCCAGCGGGTGTTCTGCTTGGAGAAGATCTGAAGAACATCCGCCCCGATCCGAACGCCCCGGCCCGGTGCGGTGACAAGACCCCCCGCCACCGATACGTGCGCACCGAGCGGGGTCGCCACCTTCTTCCCCGGGGGTGCGGCTACTTTTCCGCGAGCCGGTGGCACTGGCGGCAATTCTTTTTACGGAGCGGGTGCTCCTGAGTCATCGGAAACTGTTTTCCGTCGTCGTGGCAGGTGAAGCACTCTGCGTCGGAAGCGGCCGACAGGTGGGGCGGCGTCCGGGTCAGGAACCGCTGGCGCCCCGTCAGGGAGAGAATGACGAGAAACCCGATGATCACGACCACCATGATGAGGAAATGCATGTCCCTGGTCTTCATCGGTCACCCTTTCGGCAGGCTCGTCCGCAAGAAATGCGCAAGGAACGATTGTAGGGCGCCCCTCTCGAAAATAAAACCTGTTTTTTTGTTGATTATTTCAGAATTTTGTTTTATATAAGAGGTAGTTCTTGACGAAACGGTGGGGGGCGCCAATGAAAAACGTCACCGTGTACCGTGTCGATTACGTCAGGAAGATGAAAGTCCCCATTGGTCTGGTGGTGGAACGTCGCGTGAAAGAACGAGGCGACAATATCATCGGGCTCTTGCGGTTGGCGAGAAAAGCGTTTTCCAGCTCCGCGGAAGAGGCGCTTCATATCGCCGTCGACCCTTCGGGCGCCAGGACTCCCTGATACGGCGCTCTGCTCGACCGATCTTCCGGTAAGATTCAGATACCCGTTCGCCAGTGTACCGTCTCGTAAATAGCTTGAAGCACCGAGAGCGTCGATGCGACGCGCCGTGCTGCGGTGCGCGACTGAGGATGGCGGGGGACACTCCTGATATTCTCGGCGAATAACCCAGGAGTGTCCCCCTCTGCGCAAGAAGCGCAACGAAGATGGAGCGGATGCAGCGGCGCTCGAGTGCCAAGGTAATTGCGAGACGGTGCACTAGGATGGGCTTTCCGTAGGTTGCGAATTAGGGACGGGAGCCGGGCGATTGGGACATGACGCGCCGATCCGGCTCCCTCCCTGCATCCCTTTCCTGTTTTAGACCCTACCGGCGGACGGTTTTGCCTTCCGCGGTTCCTTCTCCTCCGGAAAGCCCGCGATTTTCAGGTATTCGTCCCGTATATGCTGCCGGAAATTCCGGACAGTGAGTTTTCCCCCTGCGTCATCCCCCGTCCCCCCTTCCTCCGAGGGGCGCAGGAGATCGTAGTAGCGGACCCCTGCGGCGGTTGCGTAGGATCTCGAGGGGACGAGCACCGTGGGGCCCTCTCCTTTCTTCGACCGCCAGACCGAACATCCTACCAGTTTCAGTCCGGAAAGAATCCCTTCCTCAAAGTGGATCTCCACATCCGCAAGCTTCGATTCCGGTGCAGCTCCTTGATTCAACAG
>DATHRT010000032.1:0-18483 GCA_035464915.1 Candidatus Limnocylindria bacterium | reverse complement strand
CCTTCACCTCCTCCATGGACATCGCCGAGACCCTTGTGCGGGAGCACTTTACAGGGGGGGAGGCGGATCGCGGGAAGAAGACGGGATGAGCGCTCGCAGGGGGAAAGTCCCCATCAAGGGCGTCATCTTCGATTTCGGGGGCGTCATCCACTCGTTCGACTTCGGTATGTTCTTCCGGAGTCTCGGCGGGTGGACCGACAGGACGTTCGGGGAGATGAGCTCCCTCGTCGCCGGATCGGGACTTCCGCGGAAATACGAGTTGGGGGAGATCTCGTCGTGGGAGTTTTATCACGGGACCGCGAACCTGTGCGGACTGCGGGTAACCGAGGAGGAGTTCGTCCGGGCCTTCGTGGCCATCTTCACCCCGATCGAGCCCACCATCTGCCTGATCCGATCCCTCTCGCGGTCGTACCGGCTCGGTCTTCTCTCCAACACGAACGAGTGGCACTTCGAGCGCCACATCCGGTCCGTGGAGATTTTTTCCCTGTTCGATGCGGTAACGCTTTCGTTCCAGGTGAGGGCCATGAAGCCCGCGGAGGCGATCTACCGGGATATGCTGGAAAAAATCGGTTTCCCGCCGGAGGAGTGCGTCTTTGTCGACGACCTCGAGGAAAACGTCGTGGGGGCCAGGCGCATGAACCTTCACGCGATCCACTACACGGACCACGAGCGTCTGATCTCCTCCCTCGCGGAGCTGGGAGTTGTCGCATGACGGGAAAGGGGCGAATGGAGGGACGGGAACCGCGGGGCCTGGCATGAAGGCGGTGCGGATGTCGGGGTTCGGAGGAGTGGATGTCCTGCAGATCGTTGACCATCCCGACCCCACTCCGAAGGATGATGAGCTCCTGGTGCACATCCGTGCGACGGCGCTCAATCGCGCGGACCTGCTGCAGCGCAGGGGGAAATACCCCCCCCCGACGGGGGCCTCCGAGATTCTCGGGCTGGAGATGGCGGGCGAGATTTTGGAGACAGGCTCTGCCTGCGGAGAGTGGAGTGTGGGCGACCGGGTCTGCGCGCTCCTGACCGGGGGAGGATACGCGCAAAAAGCGGCCGTCCCCTGCGGGATGGCGATGCGGATCCCGGACAATCTGTCGTACGAGGAGGCGGCCGCGATACCCGAGGCATTTCTCACCGCCTACCACAACCTTTTCTCCCTCGGAGGTCTAACGCCGGGGATGACGGTCCTGGTCCACGCCGGAGGGAGCGGAGTGGGCACGGCGGCGATCCAGCTGATCCGGGAGGCGGGGGCCGTCTCCCTGGTCACGGCCGGGTCCCCGCCGAAGATCTCCCGTTGCCTGGATCTTGGGGCGCAGGCGGGGTGGAACTACCGGGAAGGGCCCTTCGCTCCTTGGGTGGCCGCCCGGACGGAGGGAAGGGGAGTGGACCTGATTCTCGATTTCGTCGGGGCCCCTTTTTTCGGGCAGAACCTCAAATCCCTCGCGGAGGACGGCAAGCTGATCCTCATCGGCACGATGGGGGGAGCGGTGGCGGAGCGGGTGAACCTCCTCGATCTTCTGTTCCGGCGGCTCCAGATCCTCGGCACCTCGCTTCGGTCTTTGGACACGGCGAGGAAGATCGTTCTTACGCAAAGGTTCTCCGGCTTTGCGCTTCCGCGATTTGCGGACGGGCGGCTTAATCCGGTGATCGACTCGGTACGCGACTGGACGGAAGTCGCAAGTGCCCACCTTCGGATGGAGTCGAACGAGAACATGGGAAAGATCGTTCTTCGAATAGACGAGGTGTGACCCCGCTTTTTCCTTCCCTGTCGGAAATTTGACACCCTCACGCCGTTTCCTTTCGGAACTGTCAGAAACTGTCACTCCACCAAAAATCTTTTTCCTTTGTTTCCAGTGGTTTGGAAGATATCCGCGGCCGGAACAATACTTGCTTTGATTTTCCGGTATTCAGGGGATTTCCCTTCTCTCCCGGGAAGGGGCGAAACGCCGGGGGGGCCCAAAGGAGATCGGGATGCGCAACATCAGATCGTTTTTCAAGATGGTGTTCACTCCCGTAACGATCATGCTGGTTCCCCATTCCCGGACCAAACCGGTGAGCATCCGGATCCCCCTTGCGGGAATTCTCTTCTCCACCGTCTCGTTCTTCGTCGGGGTTATCTATCTGTTCACGACCGCCGTGCACACCGTCGAATACTACCAGATGAAGGAACGGCTCTCGTACGTTACGGGCCAGTTCCTCGAGCTGAAATCGACGATGGTTTCCCTGAAACAGGCGGAGCAGGAGTTCAAGAGACTGTTCTCCCTGGAATCGAAGGCGGACGTCCTCGAAAAGGCGGAGTTCCTCGACACGGGATCGCTTGACATGAAGGTGCTGCGCTCCCAGATCGACGAAGCGATGCGCTCCGTTACGGACATCAAGAAATACATCGCCGAGCAGAAGGACATCTACCGGGCGACACCAAAGGGCTGGCCGGTACCGGGATACATCTCCTCGCGGTACGGCTATCGCAACCACCCGAAATCGGGGACAAGACAGTTGCATACCGGCCTCGACATCTCCATTTCCTCCGGGACGGAGGTTCTGTCGACCGCGGACGGGATCGTTACCTTTTCGGGGAAGACGGGGAACAGCGGCAACGTCGTGGTGATCGAGCACGGCCACGGGTACACTACCGCCTACGCGCACAACAGCAAGAACTTCGTCACGGTCGGACAGCGCGTGACAAGGGGCGAAGCCATCGGGTTGGCCGGGTCCACAGGGCGCTCGACGGGCCCCCACGTCCACTACGAGATATGGAAGGACGGGCGCCACGTGAACCCGTCCAAGTTCCTCACCAGGAGGTGATCATGTTCGGAAAGTCTTCCGCCAAGCTCGAAACGGTCATCGGAGCCGACTCCACGATCAAAGGGGAATTGGCGATCAAGGGAACGTTGCGGATCGACGGAGTCGTGGAAGGGGACATCCGGGCCGACTGGGTCATCATCGGAGAGACCGGGAGGGTCCGGGGAAACGTGCAGGCCCGTACGATGGTCGTCGGGGGGAGAGTGGAGGGCAACCTCGAAGCGTCCGAGATCATCGAGATGAAGGACAAGGCGCAGGTCTTCGGCGAGATATGCACGGCGAAGCTCGCGATGTCGGAGGGCGCCGTGTTCGAAGGGCAGTCGTCCATGAAAAAAAAGAAGGAGACGTCGGAGGACCAGGAAGGAAAGGTCAAGTCGCTGGCGGCATCCCGGACGGCCTCGTAATTCCGTCCGAACGGTCGGGCGCAAGAATTCCGTAAGGTTTTTACCAGAGGGTCAGCGAGCAGCGCTGGTCGTCTGCTCCGTGAGTCCCGTGATCTCCCCGCGGTACCGCCACAGCATCCAGAGCCCCGGCAGGGCGGTAACCGACGTGAAGAAGAAGAAGACCGCCCACCCCACCGATTCCACCACGTAGCCGGAGGTCGGCGCCACGAAGATCCTCCCCAGGGCGGCGAGGGAAGACAGCAGGGCGTACTGGGTGGCCGTGTACCGATGGTCGCACATGGCCATCAGGAGGGCCACGAACGCCGCCGTCCCCATCCCTCCGCACACGTTCTCGAAGGCGACGGTTGCGACCAGCATCGCGTAGCTCTTCCCCACCCAGGAGAGGACCATGAACGAGAGGTTCGACACCGCCTGCAATATTCCGAAGATCAACAGCGAGCGGTAGAGCCCGAGCCGCACCATCAGGGTGCCGCCGAACATCGCGCCCACGATCAGGGAGATAAGTCCGAAGCCCTTGTTGATCGTCCCCACCTCCGTGGGGGAGAAACCGACGCCCCGGATCAGGAAGGCCGTTGTCAGGGTTCCCGCGTAGGCGTCCCCGAGTTTGTAGAGGACGATAAGGAGGAGAAGCGCGCCGGCTGCCCGGCGGGAGAAGAAATCCGTCAGGGGGCCTATCACCGCCTCCTGCAGGCTCTTCGGAGGGGTCACGCGGATCTCGGGTTCGGGGCAAACTATCGTGGTGACGATCCCGACGGCCATCAGCGAGGCCATCAGAAGGTACGTGTTCCTCCAGCCGATCTGCTCGGAGAAGATGAGGGCCAGGGCGCCCGAAGCGAGCATCGCGATCCGGTACCCCGTCACGAAAACGGCCGCTCCCAGGCCCCGTTCCGGCTCGCGCAGGACGTCCGTTCGGTACGCATCGATCACGATGTCCTGGGAGGCGGACAGGAAAGCGACCAGCAGGGCGGCGACCCCAAGCGCCCAGGGGGCCGCCCCCGGGTTCCCGAAGGCCATCGCCCCGATGCCGAGCAGCAGGGCGGCCTGCGTAAGGAACATCCATCCCCTGCGCCTTCCCATCCAGGGGGGAACAAAGCGGTCCATCAGGGGCGACCAGAAAAATTTCAGCGTGTAGGGGAGGCCCACCAGGGCGAATACCCCGATGGTGCGCAGGTCCACCCCCGCTACGGTCATCCATGCCTGGAGCGTCCCCCCGGTCAGGGCCAGGGGGAGGCCGGAGGAGAATCCGGCGAACACCATCACAGCGATGCGGCGGCTGCGGAAGACCTGGAGGTAGTCGGAGAGATTGCGTCCCATGGCGTTGTAGGAGATATTCCCGGCCACGGCTTCGTTTGTCAAATGATATGCGGAAGGCAAGCGCGAAACCGATCGGTCGGGACGTCATCGGACAGAAGAAGTTTGCATCAGCGGGAGTGCCGGCCACGGACATCGCGAAGGGAGGTTCCTCCATGGGGAACAAAGAGAAAATCGCCGTTCCGAAAGCCGCTCTCAATGCCGCCACGCGGATCCTGGCGCACGAGACGATGGGCACAAACATCCAGGTGAATTCGAGGTGCCCCGGGTGGGTCCAGACGGACATGGGCGGGCCGGAGGCGGAACGTTCCGTAGCGGAGGGCGCCGACACCGCAATCTGGCTTGCGACCTTTCCCGACGGCGGGCCCACAGGTGGTTTCTTCCGGGATCGGGAGAAGATCGCCTGGTAGAAAATCGGCACTGAATCTTGGTATATATTTTCCCTTTTACTTTTCCCCCGTTGTGTTACACTCCATCCTGTTTTATTTTTTCCTGGGAATGAGGTGAAAATTGTGAATGTCAGAACGGAATTAATCCCCCATCCTGCGTTCAAGCAGTTGCTGACGGAATTTGAACTGGATGCCGGCATCTCCTGGTATAACATGAATCCGAAACCCAGACCGTGTTTTACAGTGGAATTACTCGAAGATTTTCGAAAGTTTGGTCAAGTGATTTCCCAATACAATAAGGCAGGAAATGGGCGGCAGCAAGGGGAAAACCTTGGGTACGCAGTTCTAACCTCTCGAATTCGAGGGGTATTCAGTTACGGCGGAGACCTGGCTTACTTTATCCAGATGTTGAGGGCAAATTTCAGGGAAGGCCTGTCGCAATATGCAAGGGCATGTATCGACGCCATGTATTCCTGTTTGGTTGGCTATGATAGCAATATCGTAACCATTGCACTCGTGCAGGGGGATGCGTTCGGCGGAGGGTTCGAGGCTGCTCTTGGGAATCACGTCATCATTGCGGAAAAAGACGCGCGATTCGGCCTGCCGGAGATTCTGTTCAACCTGTTCCCCGGTATGGGGGCGTACTCCCTCCTCGCCAGGCGTCTCGATTCCGTTCGCGCCGAAAAACTGATTCTCAGCGGTCGGATATATTCCGCCACCGAACTTCATGAGATGGGCATCGTGGACGTTCTTGCCGAGAAGGGAACGGGCAAGAGCGCGGTGTACGAGTATATCAAGGCGCAAAAGAATAAAAGGAACGCCTTTCAGTCCCTACTCAAGATCCGGCAGCGCTGTAACCCACTCACCTATGATGAATTACAGGATGTTGCGGATATCTGGGTGGATGCCGCATTTCAGCTCGGTCCAAAAGATTTGAGGATGATGGAACGGCTGGTGCGAAGCCAGGACAGGCGTAACGGGGATTCATTTATTTCGGAAAGTTCGTGGCAAGGTTCCGGCTGAGGTTCCCTTTCCCGCCCCTTCTTCCCCGAAGGTCCCGTCCCTTCCGCCGGCTAGGTGAACGTCTTTTTCCAGCGCCGTCCGGACCCGGTCGAATTCTTCCTTTAGAGTTTTAACGAAATAATTTTCTTCTTTTTTCAGGTCTGCCGGTTGGGCGTAGGACATCTGATGGCACAACTCGGCCAGGCGCTTCGCCCCGATCTGCCCCGCGCTCCCCTTCAGGGCGTGGGCAAGGTCGGAAACGAGTCCATAGTCCCGGGCCAGTATGGCCGTCTCGATATTGTCGATCTTCTGCTCCCCGGTTTCCAGGAAGATCCGGATCAGCCTCTCCAGGAAATCCCCCTTCCCTCCGAGAGCGGCCAGGTCGTGGAACGTGGCCGGGTCGATGGCGTCGCCGGACCGGTCCCGGTCCGCCGAAGGAATCCCGGCGGTAGACACCGGTGCGACCGTGGCGGCGGCCGTTTCCTTTCTTCCGGTCGGGACCAGTGAATCGACGAGCTCCAGGAACTTCTGCACCTCCACCGGCTTCGTCAGGTAGCCGTCAAATCCCGCCTCCTCGCATGCCTTTCGGGACTCCTGTGTCGCGTCCGCAGTCAGGGCGACCAGGGTGGGTCGCGAAGCCCCTTCCCAGGTGAAGCGGAATATCTTGGCGGCTTCCAGTCCGCCCATGACGGGCATGTGAAGGTCGAGCAGCACAAGATCGAACGTCTCTTTTTCCATGGCATCGAGCGCCTCTTCGCCGTTCATGACCAGTTGTGTCCGGTGCCCCGCGCGCTCGAGAATCTTGCCGATGACTTTCTGGTTCGTCAGGTTGTCCTCCGCGACGAGAATGCGCAGTCCGCGTCGTTCCTCCTCCTTTTTCTGCCGGTACCGGCTGGCCAGGCTCGGGACGCTTGCGGCCTCCCCTTCGACCGGCCGTACGTAATGGACGGCGTTGAACAGGAGCGTCTTGTCGATCGAGGAGCCGACGGCAGCGGCGAAACCGTGTTTCGTGATGAGGTTCAGTTCCGGCTCCCTCTCCTCCTTGCTTACGAGAATCAGCTGGACGTTCTGGATCAGCCGGACGGATTTAAGCGCCTTGGCGAGATCGCACGGATCCATATCGAGACCATTTTCGACGATGACGGCGATCTGGTAGGGGATGCCATCGTTTGCGGCGGAGATGAGGGGGGAGAACGCCTGGGCGGCCTTGTCGGCAATCACTGCCTCGACGCCCCAGGATGCCAGGTGTTTCCTGAGGATAAAGGAGCTGTTGCCATCGGAGGAGATGATCAGGGTGCGGCTCCCGCTCAGAGCGCTTGTCCCGGTTGCCTGGGGGAGCAGCGGGTGCTGTTTCTCCAGTTCCAGGGTGAACCAGAAGGTGGTTCCCTTCCCCGGCTCGCTCTGGAGCCCGATCTCCCCTCCCATGAGTTCCACGAGCTGCCTCGCGATGGTCGTGCCCAGGCCGGATCCGCCGTACCGCCGGGTGATCGAATCGTCCGCCTGCGTAAACCGTTCGAAGATGCGCGCCTGGGCTTCCGGGAGGATGCCGATCCCGGTGTCCGACACTTCGATCCGGAGTATAACGCTCTTCGGCGTTTCCCGGATCTGCTCCGCGCGCAGACAGACCTCGCCCTCCTCGGTGAACTTGACGGCGTTGCTTAACAGGTTGAGGAGAACCTGGCGGATCAGCAGAGGATCCCCCCGCAGCAGAAAGGGGACCCGGGAAGGGATCTGGGGGGAGATGTCCAGCCCTTTTTCCCGCGCCTGCGAGGCCAGCATGGCCATGGTGCTCTTGACGAGTGCGTGCAGGTCGAAATCGACATTTTCCACCGTGATTCTCCCTGCCTCGATCTTGGAGAAGTCCAAGACGTCTTCGATCAGGAACAGGAGGGTTTGGGCCGAGGCCTGGATCGTGTTCGAGTAATCCTCCTGCTCGACAGTCTGCCGAGTACCCCGTAGGAGCTCGACCATGCCGAGAATGCCGCTCAACGGGGTCCGCATATCGTGGCTCATGTTCGCCAGAAACTGGTTTTTTGCCCGGTTCGCCTCTTCGGCCCGGGAAATTGCATTCGTCAGTTTTCTCAGGAGAGAGGAGACGTACAACGGAAGGACGAAAAGCCCTATCAGCAGACCCACGGACAGGGAGAGATTGGCTCTCCAGAAGTCGTTCACGAGGATGACCAGCGAGAAGCCAACTACGCTGAGAACGGTAGATACGAAAAGGTATTTTCGCCCGTAGCGGAAACCGTTTCCGAAGGTCACCCAGAGAAGGATTATATAGAACGGCGAATAGACATCTCCCCCGCTTTGCATCACATAGCAGGTGGCGCTGATGTCAGCAACCATTCCGATTAGCCTGCGTTGCGGCGACATTCCGGGATGGATCGCAATCCTTGCGAGAAGACCAACGGAGAAAACAAAGACCATAGTAGCAATCTGCAGGGCGTGCTTCTCCGTCGCGCTGACGATTCCGTCCTTCCAGGCAGAAAAGATGAGGTAAACCAACACGACGAAGACAATCACGATTCGTATGATTGCCTGTTCGTGTTCGGAATCTTCCCGCTTGGCCAGCGTGACCCTGATGTTTCGAATCGGGCGAATAACTGTTGAGAGAAATAAAGGTTTCGTCATGGGGCGGTCGCAGCGCCTCTCGTATTCTTCCCCCGATGCCGAAGGGGCTCCTCCTTTATCGGAAATACCCCGGGAAACTTTACCTATAGAGAGGATAATGAGCGGGAAACCCAGTTTACGGGACGGGCAGGGGCCGGAAACAGAAAGGCCGGCGAGGAAGCCGGCCATTCCCATGCGGGGCGGAAATCGTTTTCCCGGGGGTCGCTTTCGGTTACGGGGTGAGCACGGCCCGCAGGCGTACCTCACCCTTGCGCAGCCTGTCGAGGACGTCGTTGACCTTCGCCAGCGGGTGCCTCTCCACGGTCGCAGCAATCCCGTGGTCCGCCGCGAACCTAAGCATCGCGTCCATGTCGTCGCGCGTTCCGATGACGGATCCCATGATCCGCTTTTGCCCCACCAGGAGGGCGGCCGGGATGACCTTGGCGGCTTCCGCGATGGCCGCAAGCACCACCAGGGTGCCGTTCGGTGCCAGCCCCGGTATCAACTCTTCGAAAAGGCTCGCCGAGATGCCGGTGAGCAGGATCAGGTCGGCCCCCCCCATGCGGGCGAGCTGCTTCCCGGTTTTCTCCTTCCCCGTGTCGATCACCTCACGGGCGCCGAGTTTGTGCGCCATCTCCTTTTTCCCTTCCCCGCGGGTGATAGCGACGACATGGGCTCCCATGGCGGCGGCCATCCGGACCCCCAGATGACCCAGCCCCCCGATCCCCGCGACCGCCACGGTCTTTCCCGACAGGTTTCCCGCGCGGCGGAGGGGGGAAAACATCGTGATGCCGGCGCACAGGAGGGGGGCCGCGGTAACCAGGTCAAGCTCCTCCGGGATCCGGTGCGTGAACGCGGCGGGCGCCTTGACCCGCTCCGCATACCCGCCGTGCACGTTCACCCCCGTGCTTTTCTGGGCAGTGCACAGCATCTCCGCGCCCGAACGGCACGCGGAGCACTCGCCGCAGGCGTACTGCATCCACGGGACCCCCACCCGGTCCCCCGCTTTCAGGCTGCTCACCTGGTCTCCCGCCGATTCCACCACCCCGGTCACCTCGTGACCGGGGATGATCGGCAGGGGGGTCCCCCAGTCGGCCCAGTCCCCGTCCACCAGGTGCAGGTCGCTGTGGCACACCCCGCACCCTTTCATCCGGATCAGGACCTCGTCGGGCCCGGGGGAGGGGTCCGGCATATCCTGAAGGGCGAGCGGTTTCCCGAACGCTTCGCAGACGGCGGCTTTCACCTGCCCCCTTCGTACTCCTGCATCACGCTTCCAGTTCCGTGATCTCCACCGAATCGATGAGATCGATAGCCCCCTTGACGCTCATCGCGGCGGGGCACTTCACCAGGTACTCGCCGAGCGACTGCCTGGTCTCCTCCGTCTTCCCGGGGGGGACCTTGAGGATGTATTTGACGCGGATCCTCGTTATCTTCAGCACCCCTCCTACATCCTCGACGTCACCCTCGACGTCCGCCCGGAACCTGTCGCCGTACGTGGGGATCTTCTTTCCGGCCAGCACCGTGGCCAGTGTCCCCATCATTCAGCCTCCGACTGCCCCGACGATGTGGTCGAGGGTGGCGGCGTGCTCCTTTTCGGGGTCCACCTTGTAGAAGTTCTTGATCCCCCCGTGGACGCCGTAGTAGACGGGCTCCGCGAACCCTTCGATCATGGCCTTGCGGGTCGGTCCCTTCTCCCTCGTGATGACGATCCGCGACGTGTGCACGACCTGTCCCATGATTCCCTCCCGGCACGCAATAGTGGAAGCTTGGTCTTAAGGTGCATTGGGAATCATAAAGGATTCGCGCAATGTCGGCAAACGGCCGGTGTGTCCGGGTGCCTAGCAAAAGCCCCGGCTTCTTCCCGGGTAAATGGCTAAATATTTTCCGTAATTCTGCCGAAAAGAAATTAGGGTCGGCAGGCGAAGGTGCGGGAAGCGGCCGGCCCGGAGGGCGCGGATTGGTCGCACTGCTCATCTGTTCGGTCGTATTCCAGTTTCTCGCGGCGTACCTGTCCTTCCGTTTCGTGATTCTGCGCCGCCTGGGAAAGCCCTGGATCCTCGTATCCTGCGCGCTTCTTGTCATGGGAGGGATGCAGCTTTACTCCCTTTCCGTCTGGTACGGCGATCCAGCCCCGGCATCCGTCGACCTGACGCTCGATGGGATCGGTTTTGCCGTCTCTTTCCTGCTGGGTATCGGATTCGCTCTCACGGAACGATGGTATCTGCTCAAGGAGAGGCTGGAGCGCCGGTTCCGGCTGATCGCGGACGTGGACCGGGCACTGGTCGGGGTTCTCGACGAAGAAAAGATCTTTTCCGTGGTTTGCGAAGGGCTGGTTCGGGAGCAGGGGTACGCCATCGCGTGGATCGGGATTGCAAACTCCGACGGTTCGATTACCGTCGTAGATAGCGCCGGTGAGGGACAGGAGTTTCTTTCGGAGGCCCCGCTCAGCTGGAACGATACCCCGGAAGGGGATTGTCCTGCCGGGGCAGCGATTCGTTCCGGGGAGATATGCGTGGTGAACTGCGTGGCCGAGGATCCGCATGCCGGCCCCTGGAGGAGTGTTGCCGGGAAATACGGTATCCGGAGCTTCGCCTCCCTCCGGATCGACGTGAAAAAAAAGCGTCCCCTGGTGCTCTCCCTCGGAAGCGGGCGGGAAGACGCCTTCGACCGGCTGGAGAAGGAGGCGATCGGAGCGATGGGCTACTGCGTGGGAACCGCCCTGCTCAGTGCCAAACGCCACGAATATTTCGTCTCCGCGAAAAAATCGTATGGCGACCTCCTGCATTCCCAGCGGGACGGAGTGGTCCTGATCCGCGGCGGGGTGATCGTGCGGGCCAATCCAGCAGCGGTCCGCATGCTGGGGTATCCCTCGGCTGAGGAATTGCTGGAGATGGACCCTGCAGCGCTCTTCACCGATTCCGGATCCTCTCCCGGGATTTTCCGCATCCTCAGGCCCGGGGCGGAGGACCGGGATCCCTTCCTGATCACCGAGATGCAGCGAAGGGACGGATCCCGCTTCGAGGGAGAGATCACGGCGACGTGGGTTGCGCGGGGGGCTCGCAACGAGGAAGGGGAACCGGCGCTTTCCGGCCCGCTCGGGATGCTCATCTTCCGCGACGTCACTCTCCGGAAGCAGACCCTGGAGGAACTCTGCAAGGAGCGCGATTTTTCCTCGAAAATTCTAGACGCGACCGGGGTGCTGGTGCTCCAGATCGGTTTGGAAGGAGAAATCCTTCTCTTCAACCGCCAGTGCGAGGAGGTGACCGGCTACGCAGCGGTCGATGCGATCGGCCGGAAGATGACCGACTTCCTCTTGCCGGAACCCGCGCTCGAGTTCCACCGGGAGGGGATAAGGGATGTTTTTTCCGGGGGAAGTCCCACGGCGCGGGAATACGCACTTCTGACGAGGACGGGGGAGGAGCGTGTGATGGTATGGAACTACGCGCCGATCCCGGGGCCGGACGGCAAGGTGAAATCCGTCCTGGCGGCGGGGACCGACATCACCGAGAGGCGCCGCCTCGAACAGGCGATTATCGGCATGCAGAAGATGGAAGCGGTTGGTACCCTGGCGGGCGGAGTCGCGCACGATTTCAACAACATCCTGACCGGTATCCTGGGGAATCTCGACCTTGCCCGGAAACGCCTCCCGCCGGACTCGGCAGCGGTCGCGCCGATCGGGGAGTCGATCCGGGCGTCGGAGAGGGCCGCTCACCTGATACGGCAGCTGTTGGAATTTTCCCGGCAAAGCTCGCTCGAACGGCGGGTGACGGACATGGGAAAGGTGGTGCGCGAGGTAGTCCATCTCGTCTCGCAGACGATCGACAAGCGGATCGACTTGACGGGATTCACCGCCGACGACCTCTGGAACGCCAAGGTGGACTCCAACCAGGTGCACCAGGTGCTGATGAACCTGTGCGTCAACGCGCGGGACGCGATCATGGAGCAGCTCGAAGACGGGCAGGAGGGATACCGGACGGCGGACGGGAAGGCCATATGGGTACGCGCCGAGAACGTCACGATCGGGGAGGAATATTGCCGGATATACCCGTATGCGCGGCCCGGGGAATTTGTCGTCCTGTCGGTCGCCGACAACGGCGTCGGTATGGACGAGATGACGCAGCGACGCGTATTCGAGCCCTTCTTCACCACGAAACGTCTCGGTCGCGGGACCGGGCTCGGGCTCTCCACCGCGTACGGGATCGTCAAGCAGCATGAGGGATGGATCACGCTGGACAGTGAGCTGGGAACCGGGACGGCCTTTTGCTGCTATTTTCCGCGATCCACGGGTTCCCCCGAAGAGGTGACGCCGGTTCCGGGACCGATTCGTTACTCACGGGGGAAGGAGACGATCCTCTTCGTGGACGACGAGGAGATGATACGGGATCTCGGAGTGCAGATTCTCTCGATGCAGGGATACAGGGTGCTTACCGCCGGGGACGGCCCGCAGGCGATCGAGATGTTCCTCGCCGCGGGGGAGACGGTCGACCTTGTGCTCCTCGACTTGACGATGCCCAACATGTCCGGGCTGGAGGTCCTGGAGCGGATCCGGAAGATCGACCCCCGGGCGAAGATCGTGCTTTCCAGCGGACACCGGGCCGATGAGGCCCACAGCCCGGAGCGCATCTCCGGGGCGTCCGCCTTCCTCCCCAAGCCGTACCGCGCCGACGTGCTGACCCGCATCGTCCGGGAGGTACTGGACGACGTGCCTTCGTTCCCACGATGAAAGGCGAAGCGACGTAACCTTCCGCCCGGCCCTGATCGCTGCCCGGACGATGTGCCTGGTCATGTGCCTGATGGGATCGGTGAGCCCCGGGTCGATCTCCATCGAGGCAAGGCACGGGTAAAGTGGTCTCCCACACGGATCCGTGTGTCTGTCAAGAAACCTACATGAATGTTCCCTGATAGCCAATATTGTCCCGCATGGTGTGCTCCCGGCCCTCCAACCCCTTGTTGAACAAGGAGGATACGGGTTGGCACGGCGATTGCCCCATACCCCCCGGTCGGCACCCATCACGGCCAGGAGGTATTCGTCATGAACACGGGGGACACCGCTTTTCTTCTTCTTTCCGCCGCTCTGGTAATGCTTATGACCCCGGGCCTCGCATTGTTCTACGGAGGAATGGTCCGGAGAAAGAACATCCTGGGGACGATCATGCAATCGATGATCGTGATCGCCCTGGTGAGCGTCGAGTGGCTCTTCGTGGGGTACTCGCTCTCCTTCGGACCGGATGTTTCGGGGGTCATCGGGGATCTGTCCTGGTTCGCTCTCCGAGGAGTGGGGCTGGATCCGTACCCGGACTACGTTGCGACCGTTCCTCACCAGGCCTTCATGATCTACCAGGCGATGTTTGCCGTGATCACCCCCGCGCTTATCACCGGAGCGTTCGCGGAGCGCATCAAGTTTTCGCCCTTCCTCCTGTTCATCTGCCTCTGGTCGCTTCTCGTCTATTACCCCGTCGCCCACTGGGTGTGGGGCGTCGGCGGGTGGATCCGCAACCTCGGGGCGCTGGATTTTGCCGGTGGCACGGTCGTCCACATCACCTCGGGAGCGAGCGCCCTCGCCGCGGTACTCGTCGCGGGGAGGCGACGGGGCCACGGGGCGGAAAACATGGCGCCGCACAATCTTCCTATGACCTTGCTGGGCGCGGGCATCCTCTGGTTCGGATGGTTCGGGTTCAACGCGGGAAGTGCCCTGACGGCGGGGGGGCTTTCCACCAGCGCTTTCGTCGTTACCCACATGGCGGCGTCGTCGGCGATGCTCTCCTGGATGTTCGCCGAGTGGATGCACCGCGGCAAGCCGACCGCCCTCGGAGCCGCATCCGGCGCTGTCGCCGGACTGGTCGCAATCACACCGGCGGCAGGGTTCGTAGGCCCGGTCTCCTCCGTCATTATCGGCGGGGTGGCAGGGGCGCTCTGCTACGGCGCGGTGATGATGAAGGGAAGGATCGGGTATGACGATTCCCTGGACGTCGTTGGGGTTCACGGCGTGGGGGGGACCTGGGGAGCCCTGGCAACCGGGCTGTTCGCTTCGATGGCCGTAAACGCTGGCGGGGGGAACGGGCTTTTCTTCGGGAATCCCAAGCTTCTTGCCGTGCAGGCGGGGGCGGCCGGCGCATCCGCGGTGTACGCCTTCCTCGTAACCTGGGTCCTGTTCAAGATCCTCGACATGACGATGGGCCTGCGCGTCACGGACGAGGACGAAGTCATGGGTCTGGACCTCACGCAGCACGGGGAGGCGGGGTACAACTGGTAGGAGAACCGGACCACGGCAACGGATGATTCCGATCCTCCGGGAAGGTGATGGGGGCCGACCGCACCTGCCGGAGGGGGAAGGGCGCCGCATCCATGGCGCCCTTCCCTTTTTTTCATCCGGAGAAACATCCGGCCGTCCCAGATCCCATGTGCTAAGGTGAAACCTTTACGGGGAAAGCCTTCCTGGAGAGGTCTTGTCCGAAATGAAGAAGAGGATCCTGCTCCTTCTTGCCCATCCGGACGACGAAACCTTCGGGCCGGGCGGAACGGTCGCGAAGTATGCGGACGAGGGGGCGGAGATCACGCTCGCCACAGCGACCAGGGGCGAGATGGGGATGCTCGGGGATCCGCCGTTCACCGATCGTGCCCGCGTCGGAGAGGTGCGCTCCGGTGAGCTCATGTGCGCGGCGAAACTTCTCGGGATCGGAAACGTCCGCTTCCTCGGTTTCCTCGACGGGCAGCTTGCGAGCATCCCCCGCGATACGATCGTGGAGAAGGCCGTGGAACAGATCCGCCGGGGGCGGCCCCACGTGATGATCGGGTTCGGCCCGGAGGGCGTTTCCCGGCACACCGACCACATGGTGATGTGCTCCGTCGCCCTCGAAGCGTTCGATGCCGCGGCGGATCCGCGCCGGTTTCCCCAGCAGCTGGGCGATGGCCTCCTTCCCTGGGCGCCCTACAAGCTGTACCAGTTCGAGATCGCCCAGGAGGTTCTCGACGAGTGGGGTGTCCCGCTGGCGGGAGTCCCGCGGACGAAGCTGACCACGACCGTTGACACCTCCTCCTACGTGGAGAAAAAGATCGAGGCCTTCTACTGCCACAAGACGCAGGCGAAGGATTACAACCGGATCCTCTCCCGGGAAGGGTACCGGGAGTTCTGCCGCCGCGAAACGTATGTTCTCGCGAAGTCGCGCCTTCCCCCGGGCCCCTTACCCGAGTCGGACCTGTTCGCGGGAATCCCTCCCGAGGAGCCCGGGGCGCCGTGAGAGTCGGAATCTTCGGGAACGAGGGGGTCGGAAAAACCACCCTGTTCCGGGCCCTGGGAGGAGGGTCGGGGGAATCACCGTCGTCCGCCCCGGCCGCAGGGGTGTGCACGATCAAGGTCCCCGACGACCGCCTGGACCGGCTTGCCGCCATCTACCGCCCCAAGAAAACCACCCCGATATCGATCACCTTCGTCGAGATCGATCCCGGGGGAGCCGCCCTCCTTCCTCCCGAAACGCTGGCCAGAATCCGGGAGGTGGATGTCCTGACCCTTGTCCTGCGCGGGTTTTCGGACGACTTTCATCCTGCTCCCCTGGGGGGGCTGGATCCGGTAGCGGAGTTCCGGGCAGTCGATTCGGAGCTTGTCGTGTCCGATTACCTGGTGGCACAGAAGAGGATCGAGAGGATGACGAAGGAAGCCCGGCGGGACCTCGAGTGGGGCGCCCTTCACAAGGCTGTGGAAGCCCTGGAGAGGGAGATTCCTCTCCGGCAACTTTCCCTCACCGCCGAGGAGATCCGCGTTCTTTCCGGGTTCCGGTTCGTGAGCCAGATACCGCTTCTCCTGGTGCTGAACGTGGCGGAGGGGGACCTCTCCGCGGAGGCCTATCCGGAACTGGGGGAGGTGGCTTCTTCGCGGCACGTCACCCTGATCCGCCTGTCCGCCAGGATCGAGGAGGAGATATCCCGTCTTTCCGCAGAAGAGCAATCCGTTTTTCTTAAGGAAATGGGGATCTTGCAGGGGGCCAGGGAACAGCTCGTCCGCGGCGCGTTCGAGGCGATGGATTTCATCTGCTTCATGACGGTGAGCGAGGACGAGGTGCGGGTGTGGAACGTCCGAAGGGGAACCATCGCCGTACAAGCGGCGGGAAAGATTCATTCCGACATGGAGAAAGGGTTCATCCGAGCCGAAGTGATCCCGTGCGAGGAGTTCTTCCGCTGCGGCTCGATGGCGAAAGCAAAAACCGAGGGCAAGTTGCGGCTAGAGGGAAAGGGGTACACCGTCCAGGACGGAGACATCCTGCAAATACGCTTCAACGTCTGATTTCATCCCGCCGGAAACGGTGTTGTTTGCCTGAATTTTTATATAGATTCGGACGAAAAGACAGGAATGGGGTTCCCAAAGGATATAGACTGCGAATCTGCGCAATCCTGGGGGCGGGATGTGCGGCTTCTTGTCGTCGACGACGAGGAATTCCTTCGGGCAATTCTCCGCGAGCGACTGGAAACTGAAGGGTTTTCGGTGGATGAAGCGCAAAACGGGAAAGAGGCGCTGGCCAAGCTGGGCAAGGAGGACTATTCCATCCTGCTTACGGACATCCGGATGCCGGAGATGGATGGAATCGCTCTTCTCCGGGAGGTGTCCCGCCGGTTTCCGGTTACGGCCCGGATCGTCATGACGGCCTACGGGGAACTTGAGACAGCCGTCACCGCGCTGAAAACCGGGGCGTTCGACTACATCCTCAAACCGGTTAACTTCGACGTTCTCTTCCTTACGATACGCAACGCCCTCCGGAAGAATGAGATGGAGCGCCAACTCCAAGACTACAGGATGAACCTGGAAATCAAGGTGAAGGGGCAGACCGACCTTATCAACTCGATGTATATCCGTTCGATCCATTCGCTGATCAAGGCGCTCGAGGCCAAGGATTTCTATACGCGGGGGCACTCCCAGAGGGTGACACGGTATTCGGTGGCCGTCGGGAGAAAACTCGCCTTGCCCCCTTTCCGCCTCGAGAATTTGCAGCGCGCCGCCATCCTGCACGACTTGGGGAAGATCGGCGTCAGGGAAAGCCTTCTCAACAAGCCGGGCAAGCTCACCTACGAAGAGTTTGGAGAGGTCGCCCGCCACCCCGAGGAGGCGGCCCGGATTCTCTCCCCCATACCGGTCTTCCAGGACGTGCTCCCCGCGATCCTGCACCATCACGAACGGTTCGACGGCCGAGGCTACCCGCGAGGGATTGGGGGAACGGATATCCCCCTGGAATCCCGAATCATGTCGATCGCCGACACCTACGACGCGATGACGTCGACCCGCGCCTATCGGCCGGCGCTTCCCGTGGAGGAGGCAATGGCGGAAATCCGGCGCTGCTCGGGAACGCAGTTCGACCCGGAGATTGTTTCTGTTTTTCTCTCCGTAAGAGATACGGTCAAGAACGACGAAGACCCTTTCGCCGTCGGGTGGCTGGACGGGGAAATTTCCGACGAGGACCGCCAGCGCGTTCCCTGAGAGGGGACGTTTCCCGCGCGAGCGGGGGGCGCCGGCGGGCGGCCCGGCTTGCCATGGCGGGTGACGGGGCCCTACGCAAGGATTTTCCGGAAAGGACGCAAGAAACATGGAAGATAAAACCGAGATCCGGGGCGCCAGCTTCTCGTCCGAGGAACAGGAGGAACTGCTCCGGATCGCGCGCGATGCGCTGGTAACCTACCTCACCAAGGGGCAGATGCCAGCGGAGACTCCCGCGCACTCTGCCCTCTCCGTCTCCGGAGCGGCATTTGTAACGCTTCGCAGCGGGGGGTGTCTCCGTGGCTGTATCGGGTACACGGAGCCTCACGCCCCGCTGTACCGCACCGTCCAGGAATGCATCGTTGCCGCGGCGACCGAGGACCCGCGGTTCCCCCGGGTAACGGCAGGGGAAGCAGGGGAAGTGCGGATCGAGATCTCCGTCCTGACTCCCCTGCTACCGGTCCGGCCGGAGGATGTGCAGGCAGGCGTGCACGGGCTGATGATCCAA
>DATHRT010000031.1:0-3914 GCA_035464915.1 Candidatus Limnocylindria bacterium | reverse complement strand
GCAGAATAATGAAAACGAGGTCTTTCCTATTTATCGTGCTGGCGGTCTTCCTTATCGGATCATCCGGAATCGCCTCGGCAGGAGGGATGCACTGGTCTGGGGCAAGTAAGCACGCGATAACGAAGAAGACGGCGGTAAGCCCACCGATCATGGTTTCCAACGATTACCTGGAGTATCTGGAGATCGAAAACGGACTCGAGACCGGGACTCTGACGGCACCCGGAGTACATCCCGGCACATCGAACCGTTTACGACCGGTGGAGATAACTGCGGAGGTGAGCCCACCGATCATGGTTTCCAACGATTACCTGGAATATCAGGAGATCGAGGGAGGGATCGAGACCGGAAGCCTGACGGCCCCCGGAGTGGATGCTACGAAAATCGCGGGACCTTCGACGAGGGTGGAAATTCCGGAAGGAGGGTAAGGGATCGCATTCGTGCACATCCCGGCGCCGATTTCCCCCGGAAGGCACGATAGCCGGCTCCGCCAGGTCCGTCAGGTCCTGCCCGGAGCCGGTCTTCATTCCACCGTATAAACGGAAAGCGGAGCGTTCCGGGTCAAGGCAGGGAGGCGGGGTGAGGGTCGCGGTGCTTTTCGAGAGCCCCCAGCATGGCGGGATCCGGATTCCACCCGCAGGCAATCGCCTTGTCGCAGGCAACGATCGCCTCGTGGTATTCGCCGCGGGCATAAAGAGCCTTCGTAAGGCCGGCCAGGGCTCTCGCATTGTCCGGGTCGATCTCGAGCACTTTTCGGTACTCCTTGATGCCTTCCTCCACCATACCGTTGGCGCACAGGGTGGCAGCAAGATTTGCGAGGGTGACGGGATTGCGGGGACGCAACGAGGACGCCTTGCGTGCTTCCGCAAGGGCTTCCGGGAACAGGCCTTTCTTTGCCAGCGCCACCCCGATGTTGTCCCGGGCAACAGCCAGATCGGGGTCGAAGTCGAGCGCCCGCCGGTATTGCGCTATCGCCTCGTCGAGCATTCCCTTCTTCTGGAAGGAGACCCCGGCGTTGAAATAGACGTCGGGGAGGCCCGGGTAGAACACTGCCGCCTCCCGATACAGGCGCAGCGCGTGATCTTCCCTCCCTTTCCGGGAGTAGGCGGCCCCGAGACTCTTCAGATACACGGCGATCATCTCCTTCCTGCCGAGAGATCGCATGTACGGCAGCCCTCGCGGGAGTTGAAACTCGCGCAAATACCGTTCGTCCTCCCACTCGGCCCCTTTCTCCCCCGTCTCGATGTTGATACGCACCCCCGCGTCCTCGTACCGCACGAAGCAGTGGGAGGGGAGGTACACACCATGCAACGGGAGGGAAAGCCGCTCGGCCAGAAGAAGATAAAGAGAGGTCAGGCCGAGACAGTTGCCGCGTCTGCGGGCAATCACGCGGTGCAGGAGATAATTTTCCGGGTTCCCCGCGACGCAGTCGTAGGTGAACCCCTCTTCGACGAACAGGAACCGGTTCAGGATGGAGATGACCTCACGCGGGTTTCTCTCCTCCCCCAGAGCATCGCTAAGTTTCCCGGCCAGCCGGCTGATTTCCTCCTCGACGGAAGCGGGATCGACGGGTACGCCGGTCAGGTCTCCCCCTACCGTGGACGATACCCGGACGAGGGTTTTCCCGAGGGTGATCTCTTCCCCAGGCAGAACGGGATAAGCGGCCAGGCCATCGATGCTGTTCCCGTCCGGAGATGCCTGATCCCTTACGAATTCGGCGTGTCCCGAAATCGCATCGGTGGATAGCCACGCAAACGGTAATAGAAAAACGAGGATACGGGATATGTTACGAATATTCCGCAACGCCTGCTCGCTCCGTCACCTGTTTTCGTCGAAAAATAGGCATTTCCCGGCAGGTTAGCAGGATTGTCCGGAAATGGCAAGTTAATAGCAATCCGTCCTGAGTGAAAGACCGGGAAGGAATAAGGAAATAGACCGGATCGGGGAGCAGAATATTTCCCCCTCCCCGACCGGTCTCCCCGTTATCGTGCAGGTTACGGCTCCAGGTTGATCGTTCCCCTACTATGAAAGCGCCGGCGACCTGTTGGCGCCACACCCGTGATCGACCGTCCTGAAACCCGATTTCTCCGGCCGGTTATTCCGCTATCGGCGCCGCCCAGCGGGACGGGTCGACACCTGTATCCTGCAGACCGCTTCTTTCGTCCGTACCCGGCAGGGTGCCGGTTTCCACCGGTCCCCAGTATTCGGCAGTGACACCGGCTTCGGACTGACTCCAGAACCGTTCCGTGATCTCGATATCCGATGCCGCACCTGGCATGGTCACTCCATGTTTCGCGGGGTCCGTATGAGCAGGGAACCGGGATTCTACCGGAGTCTCCCCAGCAAAAACCGACCCCACCCCTGCGATAAGGACCGACAACCCGAAAACCATGAATCCTGCGAGAATCGTTCGTTTCATTTCGATACCCTCCCTTTGTGTTTATCTGGTTGTTCAACGGGTGCTTGCCGTTGCCACCGTGATATGCATCGGGTATGCCAATCAATTCAATCGACAAAAATGCAAATATATCAAAACATTACAGGCTGCCATGACGGACGAGGCATGTCGCGCACGGAGAATTTTCTCGGGGGAACAAAGAGTATTCTTTACCGGATCCATAGAGTGATGACCGGGGGTCGGTCTACGAGTCGTTGGAAGGGCCGGCGCGGGTTACTCCCGCGCCGGAAGTAGGCTGAAGTGACGGATAGGTGTGATCGGAAACCGAAGGAGTTCCACCGGGAACCAGAATGGAAATCCCAGGATGCGAAGCAGGCACGACGGGGATGAAAACGCGAAACGCCTTCGCCTGGATCCGCCGCCACGCCCCCCCCCGCGGTTCATTCTTCATTTACAAGTAAAAACGCCGTTTCCCTTGCCCGCGTCTCCCGGCCCTTCCTTCAGAGCCGGGCCCAGGCAGATCGGGCCTCATTCCGATCCACAGCGATGTTGAGGGCTTCATCGGGGGAAGAGGCATAGGCTTCCCGGGCGAGACGAAGCAGGCCGGTCAGGTTGTCGCCCCGCTCCTTTCTTCTCCGTTCCGCTACCGCCCCGATCGGGATCTTCGTTCTCCGCGCGTAGTCGACACGATACACCGTCACGGTCTTCATCGCTTTTCCCCCGTAAGATGCGGTTTCCCGGGATCCGAGAAACTCACTCCCCGTTCGTCGCTCCCGGGTCGGCATTACAAGCAGCACAGGCCGTGCCAAGCGAATGGCAAACCACAACATATCAATCTTGTTAATGAAATGTGTCCGACGCGGAAAGAGGAAGGCCGGGGCCAGAGAATTTTCTCTACTCCCCCCAGACTATTCTTAATTCTGCCGGTCCCTTTCTTTACTGCCAGGTCTTCACATGGTTCGCACTGATCCCCTCGAGCAGGGAAGCCAATTCAAATGCCACGTTTTTCAACCTGTTTTCCTTCGGACAAATCGTCTGTATCTGCGGGGGAAAATCCTCGTTCTCCATCCCCGGCGTGCTCCTGAATCCCGGGAGGATGCCGCATCGTGCACCCTCCCGGGATCCGGATGTCGGGATCCGTCACCAGGATCGAGACGTGGTGGGTCTTCATCATCCCTCCGTGGCATCGGCGACTGCATCGCCTCCGAGATCACGGAACGGCGACCGGTTCTACGATCCGTCTTCCTCTTCCTCCATCGTCATCCCTTCCATCCTCATCTTGTGAAGTCTCTCCCGCTGTTCCTCCGTCAGGATCTTCGACGCCTCGGAGCGGGTCTTGAGCCCCTCGAGGAGGAGCTCCGTACGGAGGGGTTCTCGTTTCTTCAGGAGGGATTCCACCCGGGAAAGGTCGGGCGAGGTCTTGGCCAGCTCCGATTGCAGATCCACGTTTAGGATCTGTATCTCGGACCGGAGTCGGATCCACTTCTTGGCATGGCTGTCGTGAACGGCCCGCAGGCGT